>JBAQUG010000382.1:0-7218 GCA_049297395.1 Victivallales bacterium
TCGTTATGGGATTACTTTTCTCGCAATGCCAACATGTCGCCCGCAAAGCGGGCGACATGTTGGCAGCCGAAGGCGTTAGCCTGTGAATATTTGCTATTCCTCTTTATCCGCTTTTTCCGGGGCTTCGGCTTTGGCTCCTGATTTGACCCTCTCGTAGATCTTCTCTAGCATCTTCTTCTGCATTTCCGGATTCTCCAGGAGTGTGGCCTTCACCGCATCCCTGCCCTGCCCGAGCTGTTCGCTTCCGAAGGAGAACCATGAACCCTTCTTCTCGATGATCTTGTACTCTATCGCAGCATCTATTATCGAACCGGCGCGGGAGATGCCCTCGTTGAAGTTGATGTCGAACTCTGCTACCTTGAACGGCGGCGCGAGCTTGTTCTTGACGACCTTGACCCTGGTCCTGTTTCCGGTTACTCCGCCTGCTGCGTCCTTGATGGAAGTGACCCTGCGGATGTCCATCCTGATCGAGCTGTAGAACTTCATCGCGTTTCCACCAGGCGTGGTTTCGGGATTTCCGAACATCACGCCAATCTTCTCTCGGATCTGGTTGGTGAATATGCAGCATGTGCGGCTGCGGCTGATTGCTCCGGTGAGCTTCCTGAGCGCCTGCGACATGAGACGCGCCTGGAGACCCATGAACGAATCACCCATCTGCCCTTCAAGTTCGGCCTTAGGCACAAGCGCGGCCACGGAGTCGATCACCACCACATCCACAGAATTGCTCTTCACGAGCGTCTCTGTTATGCTGAGGGCGTCTTCACCGCAGTCAGGCTGTGAAATAAGCAGGGTGTCGAGGTTCACCCCTATCATCTTCGCGTACTGCGGATCAAAGGCATGCTCGGCATCGATGAGGGCGCCGACTCCGCCGCCTCTCTGGGCGTTCGCGATTATGTGGAGGCAGAGAGTTGATTTACCTGATGATTCCGGACCATAGATCTCGACGACCCTTCCGCGCGGTACGCCGCCGATTCCCAGGGCGATGTCAAGAGTGAGAGCGCCGGTGCTGATGATTGGGATGTCCACGTGCATGCTGGTATCGCCGAGGCGCATGATGGAACCCTTGCCGTATTCCTTTTCAATCTGGCTTATGGCTATTGTAAGGTTCTTGTCGCGTACATTTTTATCGCTCTTGTCGGCTTTGTCCGCCTTTTCAGCCTTCTCAGCTTTTTCGTTGTCAGCCATTTCAAATCCTCCGTTATAAAATAAATTGTGTGAAATTATGTTGGAAACCCAAGTTCCCTGAAGTTTAGAAAACTAAAATTATTACATATACCCTCTGCGCCAGTTCTTCAAGCTTGCGCGATATCTTTAATGGGAATTAGGTAACGCGTCAGTCTTTATTTTAGGCTGAGGGGTGGGCGGCGATGTCCGCCGGATTTTCATCTCTCCGGGTTGCCTCCAAAAATAAATTCAATATTTTTTACAAACATCGCTTGTCTTTTCGATTTAGCCTTATATCCTAATTAGGATCAATAGGAGGATTTATGGCAAAGAAGATGGACGAAAAGGAAAAGTGGCTGAAGTCGGTCGCCGGGCTTTACCCGGCGGCGAAGGGTTCGATGAGGGAGGTGCGGAGGAACTGCTCCAGTCCGAGCTGTACGACGTGCAGCTCCGGCACGAGGCATCCGGCATGGCTGCTCACGTACTACCTGGACGGCAGGCAGCATTCCAAACACATCCCGAAGGCGCTGGCCGGGGAGATGAGGAAGGCGCTGGAGAATGGCAGGAAGCTCGAGGATCTGATGGTCCTCGCCAGTCTTGAACTCATAGAGGCGCATAAGAAGAAGTGAGTTTTCCGGCTGATGGCGCACTGGACAGATCATTTAAGGAGGAAGATATCCGAGCAGGAGAGGCTCATAGCCCTGCTGTCTTCCGCCGCGAAGGAGAACGCCGAAGCCGTGAAACGGCTGGACGAGGTGGAGATCCGGCGCGCCGAAGCCGTGAAAAGGATCTGTTCGCTGGAGGTCGAGAACTCGCGGCTGAGAAGTGAAAACCTCTCGCTGGGAAAACAGATCCTCGACCATGACGACCTTATGAAAGAACTTGCCCGCAGGGAGGAAAGGATCAGGGAGTTGGAAAAGCAGTTGAACCGGCGTTCCGGTCTGGAAGATCCCTACGGGCTCGCCACTCCGTCGTCGAAGAGGGTCACGAAAAGGAACTCGACGGCGGAGAATCAGGCCAGGATAGGGGGCGCACGTCCGGGACACAGAGGAAACGGCAGGGAGTCCTTCTCCCAGGATGAAGCTGACCTGGTCGTGCATGTTGATGATGCCTCTCCGAGATGTGACTGCGGTTGTGAATGGGCGGATGCCGGCACGGCTGAGCACTCGGCGTACCATCTTATACCGGCGAAGATGGAGAAGCGCATATATATCAAACAGCTCCGGAAGTGCCCGTCATGCGGAAATGTCTCCGAGGCTTTCACGCCGGGAACAATGCCAGGCTGTCTTTATGACAACAGCGTGATCGCCAATGCCCTGGTGGAACACTATCTCCACGGAATGACGACCGGAAGCATACACAGGCGGCTTGGAATCAACAGGGGGACGTTCCTCGGCATTGCACACAGGTGCGCCGGACACGTAAGGCCGCTGTTCGACGAGATACTTTCCGGGCTTCGCGGCTGTGAACTGCTGCATGCCGACGAGACCGGATGGATGAAGGACGGCACAAAGGCCTACGCATGGCTTTTCGCCAACGACCGGTTCAAGGTCTTTCTTTTCCGCGACACACGCGGATCCTGCGTTCCGAAGGAGGCGCTGGGCGATGAAAATCCGGAACTGGTCCTGGTGACCGACAGGTACAGCGGCTACTCTCCTCTGAATGTCCGGCACCAGTACTGCTTCGTCCATCTCCTGCGGGATGTGAAGGAGGAGGAAGTCAAGTTCCCGGAAGATCCGGAAGTGCTCTCCTTCGCCTCCGACATAAAACCTCTGCTTTCGGACGCGATATCATTGCGGAGCCTTGGACTTCCCATAAAGGAATACACGCGCAGGGCTGGGGAGCTCAAGGCGAAAATAATGGCGACATGCAACCGGCAGGCGAATCATCCGGCCGTCCAGCACCTCCAGGACATCTTCAGGGAAAAACATGATGACCTCTTCCAATGGGTCAGGTCTCCATTGATCCCGGCAGACAACAACTATGCCGAACGGGAGCTCCGCCCAACAGTCATAGCCAGGAAGATCAGCTTCGGCTCGCAGTCTGAAAAAGGAATGTCCACAAGGGAGATACTCATGACCGTAATCCATACGGCCAAATCGAGAGGACATGATCCGGCGCAGTTCCTGGAGGATGTCCTCAACGCCCTGTCGGCGGACAAGTCCGCCGACTTATCCTCAATGCTTGACGGAAAGAAAACTGTCAAGGCCGCCTGACTCAGGCGGCCACACTCCGCCACCCCTCAGCCTAAAATAAAGACTGACGCGTTACGGAATTAGAGCCCTGGAATCCTCGGATGGAAAAATGTATCTCATCCTATGAAAACCTCCAATCCAATTGCCGGCCAGGGGCCAGCTCTACAATCTAATTTCAATTCGATGTTCAATGTCTCCTCAGGAGGAGGATTGGATCTTCGATGTTCTTAACATTCTCCTAACTTGCACCTCCCTCCTTCGTGCGATATGTTAATTTAGTGTTTTCCTTGACAGCTGGATTCCGGCTGTCATTGAAAAACACCCGTCAAAAACAACATTTACTAACATATATTAGCATTATCCGGCTTTGTCAAGCCGGGTTCTGAAATTTCAAGCATGAAAACGGTTCGGGAAGTTTTTAAGTTGTGGACTTCCTTTATCGCCGTGGCCAGAATGTCAATTGTTTTGCTTTTATTGCGCTTTAGTGTACAATTATGCTTATCATATTACAGGGACATGAATGAACAATTGCAACATCCTGGTTGTCGATGATTCACGCGACTCCCTCTCTATCATCCAGAGAATGCTGAAGAAGGCTGGATACCAGCGTGTGCGCCCGGCTGACAGCGGAGAGATTGCGCTGGCCGCAGTGGCCGCAGAAAAACCCGACCTGATCCTTCTCGATGCGAGAATGACGGGAATCGACGGACTTGAGGTCTGCAGACGTCTCAAGCAAGATGACAACACCAGAGACATCCCGATCATATTCATAAGCGGAGCCGCTGATTCAGAGGAAAGGGTCAATGGTCTTTCAGCAGGAGCCGTGGATTATGTAATCAAGCCGTTTGACTCGGAAGAATTGCTCGCACGCGTCAAAATCCAGCTGGAAATTCAGAGATTGAAGAGTATGCTCGCACAGGAAAAGAACAAAATTCAGTTTATCCTGTCAAGTTCTCCTGTGGGAATGGTTGTTTTTAACGGCATGCAGGAAATAATCTACGCGAATCCCGCAGCTGAATCGCTTTTCAACAATTGCTCTCTTGGTTCGGATCACAAGCGCGGTGGCGACTTCATGCTCTGCGAAAACCGCAGGAAGGATGCCCGTGGCAGCGGTTATTCGGAGCAATGCTCCACGTGTCCGATTTTCAACAGTATCAGGGAGGTGTTAAACTCCGATTCTGACCAGATTGAGCTCAACGGCGAGACTTGCCTCCATACTGATGGCAGAACTTCCCCTCTTTATGCAAGATTCAAGGTCAAACCTCTATCCCTCGATGAAGAACGTTGCGCCCTGCTGTCCATCGAAGACGTTTCCGAAGGCAAACAGGCCGAGGTGACACTGCGGGAGAGCGAGGAACGGTTCCATCAACTGTTCGAAAAAGCGCCGCTGGGTTACCAGTCACTCGACAGTGACGGCAGATTTATAGATATAAACTTTGCCTGGCTTGAAACCCTGGGATACAGGCGCGAAGAGGTAATTGGAAAATGGTTCGGCGATTTCCTTGCCCCGGAATATGAGCAGGCGTTCAGGGAGCGGTTTCCTGTATTCAAGGCTGAAGGGAAAGTGCACAGCGAATTCCACATGATGCACAAGGACGGCAGAAGAAGATATATCTCCTTTGATGGCCGGGTTGGACACAATGCTGACGGCAGTTTTAAACAGACTCACTGCATCCTCAAAGATGACACCGAGCGCAAGGAGGCGGAAGAGAAGTTGCGTGAGAGCGAAGAGCTGCTGTCGCGGTCTCAGAAAATCGCCCACACCGGAAGCTGGAAACTGGACTTGTCCACAAACCGTCTGACCTGGTCGGACGAGGTTTATCGCATTTTCGGCTGCAAACCGCAGGAGTTCGTCCCCACCTATGAAGCCTTTCTTGGTTTCGTCCACCCCGGGGACCGGGCCGCTTTGGATGATGCCTATTCACGTTCGATACTGGAAGGAGCCGACGGCTACGAGTTCGAGCACCGGATCGTACGGCGAAATTCCGGTGAAGACCGCTATGTCCATGAGCGATGTGTTCACGAACGAGATGACGCAGGGTCCATCATCCAATCCACCGGCATGGTGCAGGACATCACCGAGCGCAAGCGGGCTGAGGCGGCGCTGAATGAAAGGGAAATGGAATATCAGGAACTCATTGAGAACATGTCATCCGCCGTAGTGGTACATTCTGGAGACACGAAGATTCTTATCTCGAATCCAATGGCCGAAAACCTGCTTGGACTTACGAAGGACCAGATGCAGGGTAAGACAGCTTTGGATCCTTCCTGGTGCTTCATCAAAGAAGACCTCACTCCGTTTTTACCTGTGGAATATCCGGTCAGCCAGGTTATATCATCTGGCAAGCCCTTGAAACGGCAGATGCTCGGAATCTGCAGGCCAGACCGTGCCGATCCAGTATGGGTGCTCTGCGACGGATATCCGATTATTGATGCCGATGGGCACATATTGAAGGTTGTTGTTTCCTTTGTGGATGTAACAGAGCGCAAGCTGGCGGAGCGTGAACGTGGAAAACTAGAAGCTCAGCTCCGACAGTCGCAGAAAATGGAAGCCGTAGGACAGCTGGCAGGCGGCATTGCACACGACTTCAACAATATGCTGACCGTGATCAACGTGTATTCGGAAATGCTTCTCATGGAAATCGAGCCCGACAGCCCTAGGCATGCGCGTATCAAGGAGATTAACAAGGCCGGACTGCGCTCAGCAGCTCTCACACAACAGCTTCTTGCATTCGCCCGCAAGCAGAATATATCTCCTGAAGTACTGGACCTGAATGACACGGTCACGGGCATGCTCATGCTGCTGCAACGCCTCATCGGAGAGAATATAAAACTCGTATGGGAGCCTTCCGCAAATCTCTGGAAGGTAAAAATGGATCCATCCCAGATCAACCAGCTCCTGGCTAATCTTATTGTCAATGCACGTGATGCGATATCCGGTGCCGGCAAGATAGTGATTGAGACCGGCAAGGCGGACCTGGATGAAACTTTTTGCAAAGACCATCCTGATTTTACTCCAGGGGAATATGTTGTGCTGGAGGTAAGTGACAATGGCTGCGGCATGGACAAGAATACTATCGAGCATATCTTTGAACCGTTCTTCACGACCAAGAAGGTTGGAGAAGGAACTGGCTTAGGGCTTGCCACTGTCTTCGGCATCATTAAACAGAACAAAGGCTCCATCAATGTCTACAGTGAACCCGGCAAAGGCACGACTTTCAAGCTATATCTTCCCCGACATGTACCGGAGGTCGGAAAAACCGAAGGTAAACCTGGAAAAATTCAGATGGCCGGTGGAAAAGAGGCTGTACTCCTAGTTGAAGATGAGGAAGCCATACTCAAGCTCTCTAAGGATTTGATGGTAAGCTTTGGTTACACAGTGCTGGACGCTGACAGCCCTATCAAGGCGATCAGACTGGCAGGGGAATATAAAGGAGAAATCCATCTTCTGATGACCGATGTGATCATGCCTGAGATGAGCGGACGTGAACTGAAAGACAAGATCAATGAAATGCGTCCCGGAATAAAATGCCTGTTCATGTCAGGATACACAGCAGAGATCATGTCGGAAGACAATATCCGTGAAAAAGGATTCCATTTCCTGGAGAAACCGTTTACTGCGGAGAATCTGTCGGTAAAACTCCGTGAGGCGCTGGCCTAGGAGTAACTCGGTCATTCCTGTTTGAGGACAGTGGTAATCTGTTGGCTGCGGAACGGCATGGAACGCCGGCACCCTTGCCGGCATCGCGGGAACAGCGCGGGAACGGCGGGGAACGGGGTCACACCCGCGCAATTGACAAATTCGACATGTAGGTCGGTTTTGCCAAAACCGCCTCGGAGCCAGTTTTGGTCACGGTAT
>JBAQUG010000383.1:0-18156 GCA_049297395.1 Victivallales bacterium
TGTTGTTGTTGTTTTGTAACATATTGCACGATAATGTGTTGCGGCGATATTTCAAATTATTATTCAAATATTTTTCCATTTTTCTAATCTAATTCGACCATTTCGAGAAGGCTCTAGTTAAAAACGAGGGTGGCGAATTCGTGGTCGGCGGAGTCGAGAAGAAAGCAGTCGTCAAAAGCGTCAGCAAGGTTCCATGGCTCGGGGACCTTCCGATAATCGGATGGGCTTTGTCCAGCGAATCTGAAGTATCAAAGAAGTCCCAGGTCGTGGCGGTAATTGAAGCCATACCAGTGAGGCCGGACAGCAGGACTCCGGAAGAGATCAGGAAGGAGATAGAGCTGATAACGGCCAACGTCTCTGATTCCGGAGAAAGCCTCAAGGTCGGTTTCGACCAGTATCTGCTGGACGGCGAAAAGAAAGGAATTGATCCTCTGCCGTAATAACAACGCCCGCGCCGGTTTTGCCGGCGCGGGCCAGCTTTAAAATATGGGGCCTCTTAAGATGAAATAGAAATAATTCCATTTGTCGGAGGATGCTGCCGGAGGGACTTGAATATGGTGTAGTAAGGAAATATTGTAGTCTACGTAAAAGGTAAACATTAAAAGGATAAAACTTGGGATCTCCCATGAGGCTGTCAACAAAGACACGGTATGGAGCAAGGCTCATGATACAACTCGCCCTGGACTATGGGGAAGGCTACTCCCTTCTTAAGGACATTGCAGAGAAGGAGAATCTTTCTGAAAAATACCTGAGCCTTATAGTCCTACCTCTCAAGGCTGAGGGGCTAATCGTTTCCGGACGAGGAGCAAAAGGCGGGTATATGCTCGCAAAAAGGCCTTCCTTGATTTCAATGAAGGAAATCGTTGAAGTATTGGAGGACGAAATGCCAGGTGACGATGTAAAGGAAAAATCTGCAAGACAGCAGGCATCATCCGATGCCGTAACCGGCGAAGTCTGGAGGATTCTTGACGAAAAGATAAAGGAGACTCTTGAAACCTTCACTCTGGAAGATCTCGTGGATAAATATAACAAACAAAGAAATTCCTCTTTGAACTATGATATTTAAAAAAGGAGAAAGAACATGAAAATCTACAGTGACATCACTAAGGTTGTCGGAAATACACCGCTCATAAAACTCAACAAGCTTACAAAGGGTCTGGATGCGACAGTCCTGGTCAAGCTCGAATCAATGAACCCGCTTTGGAGCGTCAAGGACCGTATCGGCGTGGCGATGGTCGATGACGCTGAAAAGAATGGAAAACTCAAGCCTGGTGGAACCATCATCGAACCAACAAGCGGAAATACCGGAATCGCGCTGGCGTTCGTGTCCGCTACACGCGGATACAAGCTTATCCTCACCATGCCGGAGACAATGAGCATCGAACGAAGGAAACTCCTCAAGATACTAGGCGCAGATCTTGTGCTGACCCCCGGAGAGAAGGGAATGACCGGTGCAGTCCAGAAGGCCGAAGAGATCCAAAAAAACACTCCCGGATCCTTCATGCCCCAGCAGTTCAACAATCCGGCAAACCCGGAGATCCACAGGAATACCACCGCCGAGGAAATCTTCCGTGATACCGACGGGAAAGCGGACTTTTTTATCGCCGGCGTAGGAACAGGTGGGACACTCACAGGAGTTTCCGACACCCTTAAAAAGAAGATTCCGGGTTTTAAGGCAATTGCTGTGGAACCCTGTGATTCGCCAGTACTGTCAGGAGGAAAACCCGGGCCTCACAAGATACAGGGAATTGGTGCAGGATTCATTCCCGGAGTAGTAAGGAAAGAACTGATCGATGAAATAATCCAGGTCAAGCATGAGGATGCCGGAATTATCGCTCTCCGTCTTGCAAAGGAGGAAGGCATCCTAGCGGGTATTTCTTCCGGCGCGAATGTCTGGGCCGCCCTGCAGGTCGCCAAACGCCCTGAAAACAAAGGAAAGACAATCGTAACGATAATCTGCGACACCGGCGAAAGATACCTTTCCACCTGGCTGTTCCAGGGTGTCCTGGACGAGAAGAATTAAAATCAAATTTTCTTTCAGCTGAAAGAAAATAATATCATAGGTAAAACAATGAGATTTGAAACACTTGCGATACGTGCCGGACAGGATCCTGATCCGGATACCGGGGCTGTAATCGTCCCGATCTACCAGACTTCCACGTTCTACCAGAAGTCCCTGGACAAGTTCGGTGCATACGAATATTCGCGTTCGGGAAATCCGACACGAAAGGCGCTTGAAACCGCAATCGCCACGCTCGAAGGCGGGAAATACGGGCTGGCATATGCTTCAGGCTCGGCCGCGACCGTCGGGGTATTGCAGATCCTGAAACCAGGAGATCATATTGTCGCCGGACAGGATCTCTACGGTGGAACATATCGTCTCCTCGAATCAGTATATAAGCCGATAGGAATTGAAGTCACCTACGCAAACACGTATGACATATCCGAATTCAAGAAGGCGTTCCGGAAGAACACGAAGATGGTCTGGCTTGAATCGCCGACAAATCCCCTGCTGAAAATTTCCGACATTGCGAAGATCGCAGAAGTGTCGAAGTCCCACAAGGCTCTTTTTGTCGTCGACAATACATTCCTGAGCCCGTTCTTCCAGAAGCCCCTGTCGCTCGGAGCCGACATCATCGTCCACAGCACCACGAAATATATTGCCGGTCACAGCGACATTATCGGTGGTGCAGTTGTCACTTCCGACGAGGAAAGTTTCAAGGCGATGAAGTTCTATCAGAATGCAGGAGGAGCCGTTCCCGGAATACTTGACTGCTGGCTCACACTGAGAGGATTGAAGACACTTGCGATACGCATGAAGGAGCATGAGGCGAATTCTATCTATCTCGCAAAATGGCTTGAGACTCACCCGAAAGTAAAGAAAGTCATATATCCCGGACTTCCAAGCCATGAACACCATAAGCTTGCGAAAAAACAGCAGACCGGATTCGGAGCGGTTGTCAGCGCCTATCTTGACGGAGGTTATGACGAGGCGAAGAATTTCTGCGAGAAACTGAAGATCTTCATGCTTGCCGAAAGCCTTGGCGGAGTAGAATCACTTGTCTGCTATCCCGTGAAGATGTCTCATGCCGTACTTTCAGAGGAGGATCGTCAGAAACAGGGAATTACGGCGAATCTTGTCCGTCTTTCAGTTGGAATTGAGAACAAGGAAGATCTCAAGGAAGACTTGGCCCAGGCACTGGAATAACAAAACTTTTTGGACAGGATAACAGGATTGACATGATATTAAGGCAAGGACAAATCCTCCACTGTAGAGAAGGATTAAATTTCAAAAACGGAAAATAAATAAGAATAATATGTCAGACACCAAGGACTGGCAGCCAGTCCTTGGTGTCTGATTATATCGAGACAAACCTTATTTGGCTGCTTTTTTGGCTTTTTTCTCAGCCCTTTTTTCTTTCAGGGTCTTTGTCGGTGCCTTTTTTGCATCTTTCTTGACATCATGGCTCTTACTCATTGGATTCCCCTTCTGTTTGTTTTTCATGCACGTGTTGCGTCCCATAATATATGACTCGAAAATGTAAATTTTCAATTGTTTACATTATTTTTGTCTTTTTGCCGCTGGCGTTTGCTCCGGGTTGAATGGCCTATCGCCAGCATAACTTTACTTCATATTCTTTCAATATCTTATTTGCCGAGTCCTGAGTCTTCGCAAGCAGGATGTCCTTGCGGAAGCCTGCATTTTCAGAGATTTTGGAAACTTTCTTTAGAATTGACAGATGATCGTCCTGTCTTAATTTGCTGCTAAGGAACATAAAGATGATCCTTGCCGGATTGTTGTCCAAAGAACCATATTCAATCCCCTTGTCTGAAATTCCAAGGACTCCAATAATCCCGTCCAAATCATCAATCCTTCCATGGGGAATCGCTATTCCATTCTTGAACCCAGTCGAAATTATGTTCTCTCGATCCCTTATGACTTTGAGGAATTCATCTTTACGGTCGGCTTGGTCGGCCCCGACAAGATGTGTGACGAGTTCTTCAAATAACTCATCCTTCTCCTCAGATTCAACATGAAGCCTTATTTTGTCCTCGCTGAATATTTCATACAGGTACATGTTTCACCATATATTTATTTCTTTATGACCAGGCGGTAACCGATGCTCGGTTCCGTAATGATAAGTTCGGGACGTGCCGGATCAGCTTCAATCTTCTTCCTCAACGATGATATGTGCACGCGCAGGCTTCCGCTTTCCGCATCCGATATTGGTCCCCATATTTCCTTCAGGAGCCTGTCCTGCGTGACTATCCTTCCAGGACTACGTGCAAGAAAACTTAGGATGCTGTATTCGGTTGGTGTAACATTTATCTCCTCTCCCCCTACTCTGACTATCCTGTTCTCGAAATCGATTTCCAGTTCTCCAGTCCTGAACGTCGTCTCCTTCAGATCAGGCCTCTGGCGCCTTAATGCCACATTCATGCGGGCGATTAGCTCCTCTGTATTGAAAGGCTTGACAAGATAGTCATCGGCTCCGGAATTGAGGAGGTTTACGATATCCTCCTCGGAATTTCTGACAGACAGGATGACAATCGGTATCGAGCTCCAAGTCCTGATCTCCTGCAGGACGGAAAGCCCGTCCCTGTCGGGAAGATTGAGATCAAGCAATATTATGTCAGGACGCGATTTCTGCACTTCCTGTATCCCTTCGAACCCATTTTCCGCCTCGTAGACATCATATTCCTTTTTCCCGAGGCTTATCTTCAAAAGGCGTCTTATATGGATTTCATCATCTATAACAAGGACTCGTTTCATTTTGGCATCTCCTTATCCAATGGCAACGTGAATTCAACCGCAAAACCTCCGCCTGTCCTGTTTCTTGCGGCTATATAGCCCTTATGTGCTTCTATTATTCCCTTGCAGATTGAGAGGCCAAGGCCAGTTCCTCCCTTTTTTCCGCCTTCACCCCTGTAGAATTTGTCGAACAGATGAGGAAGCTCTTCCGCCGTCACTCCGGGACCGGAATCCCGGACGATAAAATGCATGGACTCGTCGAGCACCTCTATTCTTATTTCAAGTGGAGTTCCTTCATCGGTGTATCGTGATGAGTTCTGAAGGATGTTGGCAAGCACCTGGATGATCAGTACAATATCGCACTTGACCAAAGGAATGGTATCAGGCTTAACGATTGTAACTGGTCTTTTTCCGAGATCCTTTCTGACCTGTCTGAGCGCCAGTGAAATCAAATCCTCAGGATCCGTCTTCTCCATTCTCAGTTTCAATCTTCCGGACTCGAGCCTGTTCATGGAAAGGAGGTTTTCAACAATGCTGTTGAGCTTGACGGCGTTGGACAGGATCTCTTCAACAAGCAAGTCCCTGGAAGTCCTGTCTTCGGCAGTTTCAGAATCCATGAGCGCCGAAGCGCTCCCCTGTATGACTGTCAAAGGGGTCCTGAGTTCATGGGAAATCAAGTTGAGGAGGATCCGGCTCAACCTCTCGGATTCCTGGACAAGCAAATTTTTCCTGTTCTTCTCGGAGAGTATCTCGCGTTCCACTGCAAGCGATATCGTGCTGCTCAATGTCAGAAGAAATGATTCCTGGTCGTTTGCCAGCAACTTTCCATTGTCGAGCCTGATCCCGATCACGCCTATGGTGCCGCCCGGAGCCGCCATGGGGACATAATGATAGGAAACAACCGGCAGCGTAGTGGTGAACCGCCCTGCGGACTGTCCGGAGGAAAAACAGTATTTCGCCGCGGAAAGCTCCTTGTCGTTTGGCACATATCCTTCCTGGTTTACCGGCGTTTCACAAAGACTGTCATCGTCATTTCTTTTCAGGAACACGACAGTACCTGCCTTGAAAGCCCTTGAAACATATTCAACACCGGCCATGACTGCATTCCTGGCGCCATTCACCCTCTCAAGGGAGGATGAAAGTTCGTTGATGAGCGACATCCTCTGCTCCCTCACCTTGAGCATCCTCTCATTTGTCTTTAGCTTGCTGGTCATCCATCCGGAAGTCAGGGCGATGAGGAAATACAGGCAGAACATCAGGATATCTTCAAACTTGCTTATCGCAAATGTATATTGCGGAGGAATGAAGAAATAATCCCAGAAAATGGCGGAAAGACAGGCCGCAATAAAAACAGGTCGGGGTTCAAGAATCAGCGCCAACAGGCTTATTGTCGCAAGATAGAAGATCGATGCGGACCAGTATCCTGCAAACTGGACAATGAGGAAATTCAGTGCCGTTACGAGGCTGACTGCGGCCAGGGCAAATCCATACTGCCATAGGCGCGAACCTTCCACTTTCTTTTTCAAGTGGCTTCTGAAATCATCGCGCGACGCCTTCTCCTGCACGGTTACCACTGAGATCTTTCCGGATTCCCTGATTATCCTTTCAGACATCGTATCCCTGAAGAAGATCCTTCTCGCCACATTTACACCGCTTTTCCCGATGATGATGCTCGATACATTGTTCTTTGATGCATATTCAAGTATCCCGTTGACTGCATCCTCGTCGGGTACGCTCACTACAGTCGCTCCGAGGTTCCGGGCAAGTGTGAGGTTTTTTGTCAGGCAGTCCTTGGCATATTCAGACATCTGCACGCCTGTCTCAACATGGATGCATGTCCAGTTCGCCTTCATGCTATATGCAAAACGGCGCGCCCATCTTATCAGGTATTCACTGTTTGGGCTCGGGCTTACCGCCACCAGCACGTTCTGCACGGTTGCCGTTGGCATGGCGCTGCCGTCCCCACGCAGGAGACTTGTGAGCTGATGACTTGCCAGCTGGGATGCATGACGAAGCGAGAGTTCCCGCAGCACGGCAAGGTTTTCCCTCCTGAAAAAATTCTCGATCGCATCGCGCGACTTGTCTCCGATATAGACCTTCCCCTCCTCAAGCCTGGTTATCAACTCATCAGGAGGAATATCGACCAGCTGGATGTCATCCGCCTGGTCGAAAACCGCATCCGGTATCCTCTCCTGTATCCTTATGCCAGCCAGCTCTTCCACTGCATCCGAAATAGTTTCAAGATGCTGGATGTTCACGGTGGTATACACGCTTATTCCGGCATCAAGCAGATCCTGGATGTCCTGGTATCTCTTGGGATGCTTCATTCCCGGAGCGTTGGAGTGGGCAAGCTCGTCTATCAGTGCAAAGGAGGGTTTCCTGGCAAGAATCGCGTCCAAATCCATTTCTGTAAGACTGATCCCGCGGTATTCAACAGTTTTCGCAGGTATTAATTCAATGCCTTTGGCAAGCTCGTCGGTTTCCTTCCTTCCATGGGATTCCATCCATCCGATGACGACATCTTCTCCACGGTCAAGAAGCACCCGGGCCTCCTTGAGCATGGAGTATGTCTTCCCGACACCGGGAGACATCCCGAAGAAAATCTTGAACCGCCCCCTGCCGGAAGGCCTTTTCATTATCTTTGAGAGCAGTTCATCGGGATCTGGACGTTTCTCGTAATCCATTTCAGCACCTTTGTCTGTGAATCATATACCTCAGGCGGAGCCGTCCTTAAACGGCAGAAGCTTCCGCCCTTTTTCCGTCAGGCGGTACTTCTGGAAGCGGCTCGTGGACTTGCCCGGAATTGTCATTTCAATTAGTCCTGACTTAAGGGCAGGAACAAGATATAGAGTCCGGAAGTTGCCTTGTCCTTTCAGGCCAAGCGACTCCTGTATCTCCGTCCGTAACATATCGCCTTTCATTATGGATAAAAGTCGTGTGACTTCACCCGTGACAAGCTGTTGTCTGTTTGGAGTCGCCTTAATAGTATAACCAGAAAGCCTCCATCCTGCCAACTTTGTTTATATTCGACATTCTGATGCTCCGGCATAAAACTTCCTCTTCTATGAGTATGAAATTGCCATTATTTATGAAATCATTTTCTAATCTACTGCAATAATCTTGATATTTCTTCTTTAAAGAATAAACTTCTTCTGGAGATCCTGAAATCGAAACTGGGGAAATTGAAAGTTGTTTTTCATGAAAAAACTTAGACCAACGACTGCGGAATATCGGTCGGCCACTCGTAGACAGGTAATTTTAATCTAGCTGGGTCAAATTCCCCGACCCTCGGGTCGGCTTTAATTTCTTTTCTTGGATTAGTTTTTGTTTATCTTTGATACCTCGATGCTTGTGTCGAGGTAGTTAATTGCCCCGGCGATAACATCTAAGGGGCTTTTTATTTAACCAAGAAGATTTATAGTAACTGTCAAACAAAACGGGGATTAATGAAAACACTTCTTACCTTAATTCTTTTATTATTCGCCATTAGCAGCTTTGCCAGAATAGGGGAATCCTACGAACAATGCAAGCAGAGATACGGCTTGGATTCTACGTCAAAACCCTATGTAGATGCTGTTAATAATTATAATGATAATGTTAAGAAGTTTGGGCAAAAACAGGCCGATGAATTTGTATCCAGATTTAAAAGAGAGCTAGCCAACAGAGACCAATACGATTGTTATCAACGGAGTTTTATAAAAGATAATGTAAGATTCAATATTACTTTTCTAAAAGATGTTGCTGTTAAAATTACTGTTGGGAATGCAGAGGGTGCATTCGGCAAGGCGCTTTCCGATGATGAAATAAAAGCCTTCATGCTGGCAAACTCTAAAAATACCGAATGGACCGAGTTGTCTAAAGAAAAAAAAGATGAGATAATGCCAATGATTAGAAAAGCGGGAGTTGATGGCCCTAGGGGAGATACCCCGCTATATAGTTATGATAAATATTATGCAATCAAGGGTAAAAGTTGCACTATTATCAGTAACGATTTATTGAATCAAATCAAAACCATTGATAGTAAAAAATCTCAAGACATAAAGAAAACTTTTTAAAAACAAGAGACATGAGAAGCGTAGACCCAGCAAATCACTTTAAGGGAAATCCATCGGATTTATTTAAAATGATGGGTTTTGCTCTTTGGCAAGCGCAGTTATTTGAGGAAGTTCTTGCGATACATCTAATGCATGTTTTATCTGAAAACCTTACCCAAGAACAAGCGGCAGAGCTTTTGGAAAAGCATTATGATAGAACTCTGGGGCAGTTGCTAGATAAACTGAAAAATCATTGTGAAGTAAAACCTGGGTTCGAGAGAAGATTGGAAGAATTTAAAAAAGAGCGAAATTGGCTTGCGCATAGGATCAGAAGAGAAGACCACACGGCAATTTATAATGAACTTAAGTTTCAAGAACTGCTTAATAGGCTGGACTTGTTAAACGAAGAAGGAAAATTACTTGCCAATATCATGATAGCCATGTGCGAAAAATGGTGCATTGCGGAAGGAGTCCCCTCTGAAACGTTAAAGAATAGAAGAGAGAAAACACTTCAGGAATGGATAAGCCAATAAAGATTTATTTTATCCCTTCCGCATACCTGAAAAACTTCTTCTTGTCTACCCCGGGACATCTGCCAGAAAGTGCCAGTCCAAGCAAATACCTGAAATACAATGGGATACTCTTATAATATACAGTTGGGGCAACTGCTAAAATTACCATGGCTGCATCTTATTCAAGAGTTCTACGCCCGGCAAATTCAGAACGGTAAAAACTGGAATATCCGATAAATTCTTTTTGAAGTTATTTAAATGAAGAATAATCATTGTCTGTTTGAACAGATGCTCTCATGGTTCTATGTTAGCATAAAGCTCGAAACCATTGTGCAATATCTGGGGAAATGTTCAAAAATAGAGGCAAGGTGTTATTATGGCTAATATATTGATTAATGCGAGGAACCGGGAAAATGGTGAGCCCGAACTTGCTTTGTTAATCAAAGAGGCAGGCCGTGATGCTCGCCATCACACACAAAAGACAATGGCGGCACACTATGCCAAATTAAAGAAAACCATCGCGTCGGCTGTCTCCAGCATGAAAAAGACGGAACGGAAATGACGGATGAGAATAAACCTCGCCTGATTGTTGTCGCCGGCCCAAACGGCGCGGGAAAAACAACTATTACCGTGCGTATTTTTATGACAATTCGGAGTCGAATGTCGATCCGCAACTGATTTTTAGAGTCAGCGCCGGAAGTATCGCTAAAATATATTTAGTTGCTCCTCCATGGGCGCAAGATATTATTGATGCCATAGGGAAAAACGCTGATTCCTGATATATTTTTCTTCTCAACTGTGAGCACTCGAATCTGCTTATAAGAAGTATGCCGGTTTCGCCGAAACCGGCACGAGGCGTTTTCATCGAAAACGCCATACTTTAATGCGTTAAATGAGGCTGGCATGCCCAGCTAAACGCTTACACTAACGGCATCATTTCCAGGTTTTAACAAAATTGATTTTTCGTATTTACTTCTCCTGGTGTGGTGATGACTGGACAGTTATGGACTTTGTCTGCCTGGCGGCTCCATCAACTGCTTTAACGGCGATATCCTGGACTTTGGCATACGCGTCCTCTGTCTTTTTCTGGAGAATTTCGACCTGCTGTTTCTGCGAGACGACAACACTGTCGAGCGATTCTATCTTGGTCAGCAGAACATTTCTTTCACCCTCGAAGCTCTTGACGATGAGGGCTTCCTTGGAGGAAAATTCCAATTTCAGCTTTTCAGTTGATTCTTTTACAGCCTTCGCAACCGCATTCGCTGTCTCGTCTTCGATTCCAGAAACCCTTGCCTGAAGATCGTCCATGATCTTTTCTTTTTCAGCCATGGCTGATTCCCTTGCTGCAAGAAGCTTTTCCCTTTCCGCAATGTTTCGCTCAAAATCTTCCTTCCTTATCTGAAACTCCTTTTCAATCTTCACCATCTCATCGTTGAATTTATTTTTGCGAAGTTCGCACTCGCGCTTGAAGCTGTAGTCGAATTCGTCCTTCTGGCGTTTTCTCGTCTTTTCCTCCTCTGCCTTCTCTTCCTGCAGGGTATTGTCCCTGATTTCCTTTTCCTTCTCCCATTCAATCCTGGATGTTTCCATTTCCTTTTCGAATTCCTCGCGAATCCTTATCTGTGATTCAATGAGGGCGGCAAGCGATGAGGCGGCCTTTTCCACCTCATATATCTCGCTCAGCTCCTTTTCCCTGACTTGGACGGCCGCCTGAAGCTTCTTGTATTTTTCAGCCTCATTTCTGACTTTCTCGGAAACGTCCGACAATGACTTGGTGATATCGCTTTTTAAAATGTCTATTTTCATATCGAGATCGGATGAGGCAATAGCGTCCGCCTCTGACACGATTTCCTTATCCTTTTTCTCTTCCTTCACCTTTTCAGGCTTGAGTTCGGACTTGGCCTTTTCGTCAAGCTTGGCCTTGGTCTCCGTGTAGGTTTCAAGCATTTCCTTTTTCGTTGTGCGTTCCGGGCTTTTCTCTTTTTTCGTCGCCATAATACCGCTTCTCCCCTTATTTTTTTACAGACTTAATGATGGGATTCTGTTTTCACATTAGTGGAAAGATAGCCGGAGGTGGAACATATATCAAGCAAGATGTTTTTCCAGCAGCCGGAAAAATATTCGTCGTAGTTCTGATTGCGGATTCAGGATCGCCTATTTCTCGAGCAGTCTCCGCAGAAAGGAAATATCGTCTTCGTCCTTTGGTCTCGCAGCACTGAGTTTTGAATCAAGGAGAAGTCTCGTGGAAATGCATTTCACAGGAGTACCTGATTCAGCCTTGAAAACCTCATGGGATTTTTCAGCTTCATCAAAATCAGGAATCCCCGTAGGAGCCAGATGGAACTGGATTACTCCGAACTGTGTCTGGTAAGTCTGTACGAAATTCTGCCCTTTCGGACCGATAGGTTCAACCGGCATGTCCAGATATGGTTCCATAACCTTGTTCAACATGTCGAGGTTTTCCTTGTCTTTTCCCGGAATGAATAAATCCCAGTCCATGGTGAATCTTGGCATCCCATGCAACCTTATAGCCTGACCGCCAATGACAAGATACCGGATTCTGTTTTCATTCAGCAGTTTGATTATCTCTTCCATCTCAGACCTCCCGCATCCGCTATTCTGAGCAGCAAGTCGCCTTTCCACCTGTTAAATTCCCCGTAGCTGCTGAATTTCTTTGATTCTATCTTGAAGGGAAAGTCAAATATTGGCAGAGGATGAATTTTTTTATCCTTCGCCCATATCTTGAACTTGGCATTATAGTCGTCCGTGTATTTCATGAGTAAAACATACACGGGGAACGAAGAAGATACAATTTTTTGTATCCACTTCTCCTGGTGCGGTGATGACCGGACAGTCATGGACTTTGTCTGACGATAAGAGAAACAATGGCGGCAATCGCTTCCGCGACCCTGTGTGACAGTGGGACTTGGCTGATCACCAACGCTCCAATCGTTTCTCCCTGATTCTTCAAGGACAGGCATTGGACGTCTGAACCTTCTTCGGTAACCACGTCCATAAGTGTGTCCGGCAGATTGGGCGGCATTTCCCCGTTCTGTGACAACTGCGACGGCCTGGTGCCGGAGGACACAGGGTTCGCGGTGCCGGTTTTGCCAAAGAGGTAGATGGCACAGTAGCTCAAATCATATGCTCGTCTCAGTTCACCGGCGAGGATCTCCATGGTCAGATCTTCCTTCCGAACCGCCATGAGTGCCTCGGTGAACCGGGAAAGCCGCGACAATTGCGCCTGCAGGTGGTCCGCTTCCACGGCCCGACGACGGACGGTGGCGGCAAAATGGCTGACCACAATTGCCGTTACAGTATAGGCGCCAAACGATACCCAGTCTTCCGGCGCCTCGATATAGAACGTTCCAAAAGGTGGAAGGAAGTAGTAATTCACCAGGAGCCCGGACATCACCGCAATCACAATTCCACAGATAATATCCGCAAGAGCTGACGTAGCGAGCACGACCAGCAGGTAAAGGAGCGCCACGGTAATGGCGTTGAGCCCGGCAACGTTCTTGGCAATCGCTGTGATCAGAGCGAGCGCTGCCAGCGAGAGCAAGATGGAAATCAGCCGATGTATTTTCTTTTCTGTGATCATGGTGCAATCCCTTCCTTGGATACGACGGGTACGTATTCAGTAAACTATGTCGTCTACTTAATCCGTACTAAAAATAAAACGCAAAATCACCCTTTTCATGATTTATCATTTTATTAGATGTAAATATTCGTTGAACGAACACAGTTCAGTGAATATTTACCGCCTTCTTTTCTCCCGTTAATTTCCCTTCCAGCATCAGATTCAACTCAACCACATTCACACGGGGTACATGCAGGACAGCGAAGCCCTTTGGATCGGCTTTTCCCTTAATATACTCCTTCAATTGATTTTTTTTAAGCTCATCGTAACATCTTGCCTTTGAAATTCGTTCCACTTGGATCATGGCGGATTCGGGGCTTATTTCCGGATCAAGTCCGCTTGCCGATGCATACAGCATTTCTTCTGGAGCCCTGCTTATACCATATGTTTTCTGCCATTCCTCCCTTCTCTTGTCCACCTCGGCCTTCAATGCCGAGCTGGTCACGCTTAAATTGGAAGCTCCGGATGCCATGGTGTCATATGACGCACAAGACGGACGCCCATGGAAAAACTTGTCGGATTTGAATTCCTGCCCTATCAGCCTTGATCCCCTGACAGCGCTCCCATCCATTATCAGACTGCCATTAGACTGCGCCGGAAAAATCAGGTTCGCCAACAGCGTAACCGCCAGCGGATACAGCAGTCCCGTGATCAGCGTAATGAAAAAAAGGTACGTCACTGCAATCATTGCGGTCTTTGATATTTTCATGATTTTGCTTCCTTTGATGAAATTGCAAAAGTAGGAAAATCATGGATGCGGGGAAGTGAAAACCTTTTAAGGAAAGGTTCTTCCCTTCCCCGCACCCCAACCCTTTCCAAACCTGTTTGCGATATCATCTGATTGCAGCTGCAATCAGATCCTTTATATTAAATGAAATGCGTTAATTGCCATGTCAATGAATTTTATACCGACGAACGGCGCAATGATCCCCCCGGCTCCATAGATCAAAAGATTCTTCTGCAACAGGGTTTCCGCTCCCGCAGGCTCGTATTTCACGCCTCTTAATGCAAGAGGGATGAGTGCAATGATTATGAGTGCGTTGAATATCACTGCGCTCAATATGGCGCTTTCAGGAGATGCCAGTTTCATTATGTTCAACGCCGAGAGAGGACCGGTCCCTCCGTTTCCAGCATACAGCCCGACAAACAAGGCCGGCAGTATCGCAAAATATTTTGCCACGTCATTCGCGATCGAAAACGTAGTCAGAGTACCCCTTGTAATAAGAAGCTGCTTTCCAATCTCGACCATCTCCAGGAGTTTTGTCGGATTGCTGTCCAGATCCACCATGTTTCCCGCCTCACGCGCCGTCTGCGTGCCCGAAGCCATGACAACACCGACATCCGCCTGTGCAAGCGCCGGCGCGTCGTTGGTGCCATCGCCTATCATGGCTACCATGTGCCCTTCCGCCTGTTCCCGCCTTATGCATTCAAGCTTGGCCCCAGGATTGGCTTCGGCAATATAATCGCTGACTCCAGACTCAGCGGCAATCGCGGCCGCAGTCAATGGATTGTCTCCGGTGATCATTATGGTTCTGATACCGGCAGCCCTGAGCCGTGAAAATCGCTCCCTGATGTCCGTCTTTATCACGTCCTTCAAGTGGATGACTCCCACAATCCTTGAACCTCTGGAGACAGCCAGCGGCGTTCCACCGTTGCGCGATATTTTCTCACATGCATTTCTTATTTCATCAGGAAAACTTCCACCTTTCGAAAGTACCCAGGCTTTTACTGATTCATAAGCGCCTTTCCTGACACAAGCCGATTCATCCTTGAAATCCACGCCGCTCATCCTTGTCTTTGCAGAGAAAGGCGCGAAAACTCCACCGGCCTCCGAAGGATCCTGTATTTTTAAATTGTAGTTCTTCTGTATGAACTGCACTATGGAACGCCCCTCTGGAGTTTCATCAGCATACGAGGCAGTCATGGCGGATTCTGCCAGCATCGCATCGGAGATCCCGGGAGCGGGAATGAGTTCGCTGGCCATCCTGTTACCATATGTGATAGTGCCGGTCTTGTCTATCAGCAGCACATCAATGTCACCGGAAGCTTCCACGGCCCTCCCGGATGTCGCAATGATATTATGTGACATCAGGCGTGAAATCCCGGAGATGCCGATCGCGGATAGCAGACTTCCTATCGTCGTAGGAATCAGGCAGACAAGGAGGGCTGTCAGCGATATTATTGAAGGCGCCTGACCGCTTCCCGACTCCTTTGCCAGATAGACCGCGAAAGGGTAAAGGGAGACGACTGCGACGAGGAATATGATTGAAAGGCTTGCAAGCAGTATTGTCAGCGCGATCTCCCCTGGCGTCTTCTTCCTGGTGGCGTTCTCCACCATCAGGATTATCTTGTCAATGAAAGTATTGCCCGCCTCGGCCGTTATCCTGACGACTATTCGATCGGAAATGACCTTCGTCCCTCCGGTAACGGCACTCCTGTCGCCTCCGGACTCCCTGATGACCGGCGCAGATTCGCCGGTGATCGCCGACTCGTCGATGCTGGCAATCCCTTCAACGACCTCTCCGTCCCCCGGTATGAAATCCCCGGCATTGCAGACAACCCTGTCCCCCTTGCGCAAATCCTCGACTACCGCGTCTTCAATTTTCCCCGACTTCAGCAGACGGTGCGCGACTATGCCTTTCCTCATCTTCTTCAGGGAGTCGGCCCTTGCCTTGCCCTGAGCCTCTGCAATGCTTTCAGCGAAATTCGCAAAAATCACCGTGAACCACAGCCAGACGATGATCTGGATTGTGGCTGAACTCACCGGAACTCCGGAAAGCGCATTCTGTACCGCAATGCAGGAACAGAGTATCGAACCGGCATAGACCATGAACATGACAGGATTTCTAATCTGTGAAACCGGATTCAGTTTCGCAAACGCATTAATTACCGCCGGTATCAGCATCTGTCTCGACAATAATTTTATTTCTTTTTTCATATTATTTCCTTAAACAAACTTACCCGACAACATAAGAAAATGTTCAAGGATCGGTCCTAGGGTGAGTGCTGGGAAATGGGTCAACCCCCCGACGATCAGGATAACGCCTGTCAGCAGGCTGGCGAACAGCAGGGTGTCAGTTGGAAAAGTCCCTTCGCTTACAGGAATTGTCCTTTTTCCGGCAAGACTCGATGCAAGCGCCAGTACCGGAAAGACCACGCTGAATCTTCCAACCAGCATTGCAATGGATATGCAGACATTGTAGAAAACAGTATTTGCATTGAGTCCGGCAAATGCGCTTCCGTTGTTTCCTGCACCTGAGGAAAATGCATACAATATTTCCGACAATCCATGCGGTCCGGAATTAGCACGCGATGCAAGCGCCGAAGGCAGAAGGACCGCCACAGATGAGAAAATAAGAATCACCATTGAGGGAACCATGATGCCGATCATTGACAGTTTTACATCAAGCGCCTCAATCTTCTTTCCCATGTATTCCGGGCTGCGTCCGACCATGAGGCCGGCTATGAATACAGTTATCACTACGAAGAGGATCATTCCGTAGAACCCTGACCCCACGCCTCCAAAAATAATTTCACCAAGCATGATGTTTATCATAGGTATCATGCCTGCAAGAGGTGCGAATGAATCATGCATTGCATTTACGGCACCGCATGAAGTTGCCGTAGTCGCGACTCCCCAGAGTACGGATCCTGCCTTTCCGAAACGCATCTCCTTACCTTCCATGGTTCCGTGAGAATATTCTGCGATCACGGCAAGGACGATTCCGGCAACCAGAAGCGCAAGCATCGTGCCGAAAATCACATATCCCTGCCTGCGTCTCCCGCTCACACTGCCATACATGAATGGGAAAGCCGCAGAGATGACGATTAGCCCGAGCAGTTCGAGGAAATTCGAAAACTGCCGGGGATTTTCAAAAGGATGTGCGGAATTCGCACCGAAAAAACCGCCACCGTTGGTTCCAATCTGTTTTATTGCGATCTGGCTTGCCGCAGGCCCCATAGGAATGATCTGTTTTCCCCCTTCAAGGGTCGTACAAGTAATATAGGGATTTAAATTCTGGATCACCCCCTGGCTTACCAGTAGAAGTGCAAGAATGAAGGAAAGAGGAAGAAGGACATAGTATATGGCGCGAGTCATATCCACCCAGAAATTCCCCAGTCCAAGATCTGCCGATACGAAAGGATCATGTTTCCTGATGATTCCTCTTATCAGTACCAGCGCACATGCCATTCCAACTGCCGCGCTCACGAAGTTTTGGACAGTCAGTCCCATCATCTGCGAAAAACAGCTCAGTGAAACCTCTCCGCTGTATGCCTGCCAGTTTGTATTTGTCACGAAGCTGACCGAAGTGTTGAGAGCCAGATCCCATGTTAGGTTCGGCATTTTCTGCGGATTCAGGGGCAGCCAGCCCTGGGTCACAAGGATCGCAAAAAGGAGGATTATGGAGAATACACTGAAAATTCCGACGGAGACCGCATATTCCTTCCACCCCATCTGCTGCTCCTGATCGATCTTCAGCATCCTGTATGTGAAATTTTCCAATGGCCTCAGGAACGACAGAAGATGCTTCCGACCGGAAAAAACATTCGCCATGTAGCTGCCAAGGAAATATGCGGATAGGCTGAACAGGACAATGAACAGGACAATCTGCATGACGTCGTTTATTTTCATGGTCAGAACCTCTCCGGATAAATCATTACGAAAAACAGATATCCCAAAAGCAGGATTGAGATAGCCAGCGAAAAAATTAATGCCGTATCCATAAAATCTCCTTCAGTGTATAAAATAATAATGCATGTCTTTACCCTAGTCAAAATTTTATCTGTTAAGAAACATCCGGAGGACGTTAAGAACGCGTTAAGACTTGGAGTCTGGACATCTATTCGCACTAAAGGGCAGCTCTGAAATTGTAAATTTCCCATTCAAATTTATATTTATAGTTCCAATATCACATGGATTTGAATCTATGGAAGAAAAAAGCGTAGGCATAGTCATACCGCAGGATTTCACCTTCGGGCTCACCGAGGAGGACAAGCTCCTGCTCGACTGCGGACGGAGGCTCGGTCCAGTCAACATAAGATTTGAGACCTACGGCAAACTCGACGAGACCAAGTCCAACGCCATACTCATCCTCCACGCCCTCAGCGGCGACGCCCATGTTGCCGGCTACTACGACGACGAGAAAAAGAAGATCGGCTGGTGGGACAGCATGGTAGGCCCCGGAAAGGGGTTCGACACCGATAAATATTTCATCG
>JBAQUG010000384.1:0-16674 GCA_049297395.1 Victivallales bacterium
AAAAGCCGGATTGTTTAAACCTAAAAGTAAATGTGGCGTGCAAGCCTGTTCTAAATTTTCCTTAACTTATTGTGCACTTGTCAAAATGCAAACAGGAATTTGCAAGATATATTCATTATTTCCCATAAAACATTAGCGGGGAGTGTGTATGAACAGGGCAAAAACAGTGTCCAGAAGGAGGATCGCCTCCGGAAAATGGCTCTCGCTCGAGAGGATAAGCTACGTAGACCATTATGGTGCCACAAGGGACTGGGAATCCTCCTCAAGGGTCCAGGCCCGTGGTGCTGTAGCCATAATCGCAATTTTGAAACCTTCCTGCCGCATCATGCTTGTCCGCCAGTTCCGCCCTCCGGCGGACGGCTGCACGATCGAATTCCCCGCAGGGCTTATTGACAGCAAGGAAAAGCCCGGAACTACCGCAAGGCGGGAACTCAATGAGGAGACCGGATATTCCGGAAAGGTCACCGGCGTGGGACATCCGCTGTTCAGCTCCCCCGGAATGTCTGGAGAGACAGTCCGCCTTGTCCGGATGGAGATCGACGAAAATGCTCCGGAAAACAGGGACGTGAAGACGTCTTTCGACGATGGGGAACACCTGGAGACCTTTCTGGTTCCACTGGAGGATTTAATGGAATTTCTTGAGAAATCCCGCAGGAAAGGTGACCGTCTTGATGCTAAAGTAGTCTGTTTTGCTACGGGAATGGAGTTTACAAACAACAAGGGGGTCATATGAATCTTCCGAAGTATTCGATGGGCATAGGCGATAGGTTTGCACATGAGGGAACAGCGCAGTTGAATGCCTTCATCAAGGCGAAGGCCAAGGGTGCCGATATTGCTCCAGTCTGGAACAAGTCCAACCGCGAACACCAGATCATCCACACGTTCCCGCCGGATGTCAGGAAAGAGGCGGACTCCGCCGTCAAGACTCTCGCATGGAGGAGTCCTTATTTCGTGGATGCCGACCATATCAGCCTTAAAAACGTCGAGGGTTTCATCCATGCCAGCGATTTCTTCACCCTGGATGTGGCCGATTTCACCGGGAAGTCCGCGGATGATGAAAGCATAAAGGCTTTCGTGAGCAAATACTCTTCCTATGCAGGCAGGCTCAATATTCCCGGCGTTGGCGAGACTTTTGAGATCCATGACGAAACCATCGAGAAGATCGCCAGGAAATATCTCCTTGCGGTGAAAGAGGCCGGAAAAATTTACAGGCAGATCGAGGCCGCCAAGGGCAGGGATCACTTTGTGACTGAAGTTTCAATGGACGAGACCGATTCCCCGCAGACACCCGTCGAACTGCTATTCATACTCGGAGCCATCGCCGACGAGAAGATTCCAGCCCAGACGATCGCTCCGAAGTTCACCGGACGCTTCAACAAGGGAGTTGATTATGTAGGCGACGTCGCCAAGTTCGAGAAGGAGTTCAACCAGGACATTGCCGTGATCGCGTATGCCGTGAAGGCGTTCGGGCTTCCGGCAAACCTCAAGCTCAGCGTACATTCCGGCAGCGACAAGTTCTCAATATACAAATGTATCAACAAGGCCATTAAAAAACATAATGCCGGCCTCCACATTAAGACCGCCGGGACAACTTGGCTCGAGGAGGTCATCGGACTCGCCGAAGGTGAGGGCGAGGGCCTTGAGATCGCCAAACAGATCTATGTCAACGCACTTGGCAGGTTCGACGAGCTCTGCGGGCCTTATGCCTCCGTAATCGACATCAAGAAGGACAAGCTTCCTACGGCGGAAGAAGTGATGAAGTGGACTTCTGCGAAGTTCGCAGCAACCCTTCGCCATGACCAGAAGTGCAAGGACTACAATCCGAACTTCCGCCAGCTCATACATGTCGGGTACAAGGTCGCCGTCGAACTGGGCCCGCGCTATTACAACGCATTGATAGTGTATTCAGGCGTGATCGGCAAAAATGTCGAGGAAAACATCTACGAGAGACATATCAAGCCGGTCTTCATAGGGTGAGGCGATTGGCTAAATAAATTATCATAGGCAAGTGTTTAACAACAATAAGGAAAAAACATGAGTACGGAGACAATCATCAAGGACACATCCTCCAATCCGGCACCACTCGGTCTTACCGGATTCGGGCTTACGACAATTATGCTAAACCTGCACAATGCCGGGTTCTATCCCAACAATTCCATGATTCTCGGCATGGGCATTTTTGTGGGTGGCATTGCACAGATCATCGCGGGAATTCTCGAATCGAAGAAGAACAACACCTTTGGCACTACCGCATTCGTTTCCTATGGTTCGTTCTGGCTTTCGCTCGTCGCCATATGGGCGCTTCCCAGGCTCGGCATTGCCGACAAGGCCGATGAAACTGCCATGGGCTTCTATCTGCTTGTCTGGGGGCTGTTCACTTTCGGCATGTTCATCGGGACCTTGCGGCTCAACCGCGCTTTGCAGGTGGTCTTCGGCACCCTGGTTGTCCTCTTCGGGCTCCTTGCACTTGGGGACTTCACCCACAACTCCGCCATCAAGACCATTGCTGGCTACGAGGGAATCATATGCGGGCTCTCGGCCTTCTATGCGGCCATCGCCCAGGTGCTCAACGAAGTCTACGGTCGAACGGTGCTGCCGCTGGGGCCTGTCACAGGCAAGTAAGTAGTATTGTTGATTGTTCCGGATATGAATGGGTTATTGATGAGCAAGTCTATCACGGATTCGATAATATTATCGGAATTTCAATCTGAAAATTGCGAATTTGATGACCTCTATGCGGTCATTGTATGTAAGACGGGCTCCGATATTTGACATTTGCGAGATGAAATCATCGATATTGGCGCATTTCGCATATTCGGCATGCTCCTCGCCTATTCTATCCTTCACAGGATACTTCTCCGTTTTTTCCGTTATTGGTAGTCCAGAAAGCTCAAGGATTTTTCTTTTCGATCTGTAGTTCGGGATGCGAACCCCGGTTACCCAGTTCGATACGGTCTGCTGGGCTGTACCGCAAGTTTCAGCAAGCTCCTTCTGTGACATACAGCGGTTCTTGAGAACTTCGAGCACAAGCGACCGCCAGTCCGTATCTTTTCTGACTTTGTTCAAAATTAACCTTTCTGCCTGGATTTGAATTCCAAATATCCTACAAGATAGAAAAAACAACAAGATTTTCAACACAAGAGGTTGCTATTTATATACAAGAGGTGTATGTGAGGTATTAAGATGGATTGGTGTTGTATGTATGTGAACGCGAGGGAAGGGGGCCGCATGAAAAAGATTCTCATAGTCGATGACGAGCCGGTGATAAGGTTGATATTGGCCACAATTATCAGGAGGAAGGGCGGCTTCGAGATGGACGAAGCATCCTCGGTCAAGGATGCGGTCTCCCTCTGCGCAGCGAAGAGGTACGACTTGATATTCCTCGACCACAATCTGAAGGACGGTGGCGTAGGATGGGAGATTGCTGAGATGATATCCCTTGATCCTCGGAAATATGGAAGTCCCAGGATAATAGCCATGTCCGGCAGCATCTTTCCCGGCAAGGAAAAGGAGGTGCGGAAATACTATGCGCACTTCATCCCGAAGCCGTTCGAGGTTTCGAAAATCAACGCCATACTCGACACCAGTATAACCGATAAAAAAGGGGACGTGGCTATGAAAAGAACTTCAAAATCCATGTCCGGCGCATCATGCTCACCGCAAATTCCCGTCTACACCGCGAAGGAGAACATCCAGAGGCTTGGAAGGACGAGCATCCTGGAGGACTTCGCCAGGGAGAACGACAACCACTGGGATCACCAGAAATGGCTTGGACTCTGCGAAAGGATCACCAACAAGGGATTCTCTCCGATTGATTTCGACCATGTAGGACTCATGCTCGAAGAGGTCAAGGCCAGATATCCGAACATCTGACTGGAATTGTCCGGATTTATTCGCCAGTGGCGAATTGTTGGATTGATGGATGATTGGGATTGAACTCAGCACGGAATATTTTAAAAGAGCCATGGTATTCCTTGATTTTGACTTAGCTACAAATCAAAAGAAAGGAGTGTACCATGACCAAGGAGAAAATATCCGTTCAACGGGAAAACGCAAGATGTAAATATTCACTGAACGAACATAGTTCAGTGAATATTTACCTTACACCAGATCCCTCAGTTCCTTTTTCCTGTATTCCCTCGGGCTCTTGCCGTAATTCCCCTTGAAGTCGCGGCTGAGGTGGAATTCGTTGCAGAATCCGGTTTTCTCGGCGATGGCCTTCAATTTATCGTCAGTCGTCATGACAAGCCTGAAGGCCGCGTTCAAGCGCAGCTTCTTCTGATGTTCCATGGGGCCAGAGCCGGTGATTCCCTTGAACACCGTATGGAATCGGGATGGTGAGAGGTTTGCGAGTTTCGCAAGTCTGGCGACATCGGTTTTCAAGTGCAGATTTCTCTTCATATAGTCAAGAACTGGTTTCAGCCTCTGCGAACTTTCAAGAAAAGCGAGGGCGTCATCCTTGGGCTTTGACACCGAACAGACGAGGCTGAGAATCCTGAATCCGAGTTCACCGCGCCTGGCCAGACCCGCAATGCCGGGCTCCGACTCCTGGAGACGCAGCAGTTCATCAATCACATCCCCGAACTTGGCGGCTGCATCAATATCCAGGCGCAAAGGCATTTCGAGCATGGACGTGAAATCTATCGCGCCGAAAATGCTGAAATGAAAGTGGATCCATTTCATCTTCATCATGAATTTCCTTTTCGGATCGCCGTTGTGTATGAATTTCAGCGGCAGGTTTGATGGAGTAAGCAGTGATTCACCTGAACCAATCCTCACTGAGGCGTCCGGAGTGATGACTTCGTAACTGCCGACAACCGGAATCACGGCGATGCAGTAAGGTACTGTCTTGATGTGGATGGATCCGTTCAAGATGCCTTCACCATGCGAGGCATCGATGAAATCCGCGAAGACCGCATCCGGAGGAATTATCTCGAAAAGCTTGTTCATGTAACCTCAGTAGGTTTATATATGGATACAGTAGCGCTATTCATTGGTGAATCAATATCATGGCACTATTATTAAGCATATTTATGAAAAGACACAGAGTTGGGAAGTTCGAGAATTTTCAGACATAAAGCTTAAAACTATAAAGGAGCGACATTATGAAGCCAATAGATACAGATGAAAAAGAAATAATCCCTGGAATCTTCACCGGTTTCAAGCCGGCGTGCCGGCTTTCGGAATCTACGCGGAAGCTTGCCGCACGCTACCTCTCGGGCGAGTTCGGACGATCAATGACGGAAAACAAGCTGTGGATGCTGCTGGAGGGATTTGACAAATTCCATGATTGGAACACCGATTGGACGTTGGCGGGGCCTGTCCACAACAACGGTGTTTCTCCGGATGGACTGTCGGCGGGAGACTTGCTTTTAGACAGTGCCAGGAGCCTGGAGGAGGTCAATCGTTCAAAAGACGTTCTTCCGGAGTGCGCCCATAACGATCACGGAAAAATGGATTTCAATAAAATATTCAGTCCGGCGAAAGTCCATTCCGCCGCCTATTGCTTCACTGAAGTCGATACCGCGTCTGCCTGCATGCTCCCCATCGCAGTCGATTGCGACTGGTGGTGTTCCGTATTCGTAAACGGACAATTGGCGTACACGGGAAGCGGACGACCAAATCTCATGGATCTTCCGTTGACGGCGGGCCGGAACTTAATCGGTCTCCGTATCACGGGCGGATCTGGTGGCTGGTCGCTCTCCCTGGCAAGAGGCGAATTCTCTCCGCAGAACGAAAAACGCAGGGAACCGAACCAGGTGAAGACGTATGCTGAAGCAGTCAGATTGATTGCATTGAACGCTCCACTGAGAATACTCGCCGGTGAGAGGATTGCCGGTGCGGCCACACTCGAGGACGCGATGCGCCACGTCGTCCCCGTTATGAGATGCTCTTCTGTCAGCCATACCACATTGGGTTTTGAAAAAGCGCTTGCTGTCGGCTGCAAGGGAATCAGGATGGAAATTGAAGAGCGTCTTTCACGTGGCGGACTGGACGAAAGCGGCAATGAGCTTCTCCATGCGATGATCTCCTGTCTGGATTCGGCGAAAATCTGGCACGGCAGGTACTTGGACGGGCTTGTCAGGCTTGCCGGGGAATCCACCGGTGACGCTGGAAAAAATTATCAGGATGTCGTGCTTTCCCTGCGGCATGTACCGGAAAATCCGCCGAGGACGTTCCGGGAGGCCGTGCAGTCCTTGTGGATGTTGTGGGATTTCCAGCGGCTCTGCGGAAACTGGAGCGGCATCGGACGGATCGACAAGATGCTCGGGCCGCACCTGCGCCGTGATTTGGACGCAGGAGCCATCACCATTGATGAGGCCCGTGAGCTGATCGCCCATTTCTGGATCAAAGGTTGCGAGTGGATCACCGCCAAAGGCAGCGGCAGCGGCGACGCGCAATTCTACCAGAACATCATCCTCTCTGGAATCGACGAGCAGGGAAAGGATGTGACAAACGAAGTCACATACCTTGTGCTCGACGTGGTCGAGGAACTTCACATCAGCGATTTCCCGATCGCAGTGCGGATTTCGCGGAAAACTCCGGAAAAACTCTTGAGGAGGATTGCGGAAGTCCAAAGGCTCGGAGGCGGCATAATTGCAGTTTACAACGAGGACCGCATCATTCCGAATCTCGTGAAATTCGGATATCCGGTCGGGGAGGCCAGGAATTTCGCCAATGACGGCTGCTGGGAGATACTTGTCCCCGGCAAAACGAGGTTCGGATATATGGCTTTCGACGCCCTTGTAATCCTCCAGGACGTTCTCGGTCTGAATCCTCCGGGCGATGGTGTGCGGGAATATGCCGGCTTCGACGACATGTACGAAGCGTTCAAAACAAAGCTGGCTGAAAAAATTGCGCAGATGATAGGCAATGTGAAACCAGTGTCAGCCCCCCCTGCGGTACTGGTAGACATGATGATTGAAGGCTGCATCGAAAAAGGACGCTCGTATTATAATCTTGGTCCGAAATACACCGTTCTGTCGCCACATGCGGGCGGACTTCCGGATGTCGCCAACAGCCTGCAGGTGATTAAAAAGCTGGTCTATGAGGAGCGTGAATTCACCCTTTCGGAATTCACGGGGATGCTCCGGAACGACTGGGTTGGGCACGAAGAGACGCGCCGGAGAATCCGTCTGAGCTTTGACTTTTACGGGAACGATGCCGATGAAAGCAATGCGATGATGAAAAAAGTTTTTGACACCTACACCGATCTTGTCGCAAGAGTTCCGTCGCGCAATGGCGTGCTCTTTCCTGCAGGGATAAGCACCTTCGGGCGCGAGTCCTCGGACTTTCTTCCGCATCGCACGGCATCGGCGGCGGGATCGAGGAAAGGGGACCTCCTCGCCGCGAACTTCAGCCCCTCTCCTGGCACCGACAAGCGAGGCCCCACCGCCGTCATCAAATCACACTGTTCGGTCGATTTCTCGAAACTGCCCTGCGGTACGGCGCTGGATCTGAAGGTGCTGCCGTCAAGCGCCCGGGACGAGCAGGGGCTTGCCGCTCTCGTTGCCATGATGCGGTCGTTTGTCGGCCTGGGAGGGATTTTCATGCAGATTGACGTGGTGGATACGGAACTGCTGCGCGACGCGCAGTCGCATCCTGAGAAATACCCGAATCTCGCAGTGCGCATCTCCGGCTGGTCCGCCCGCTTCGCCACGCTCACAAGGGAGTGGCAGGACATGGTCATCCAGAGAAGCGAGCAGAAGCTGTGAGCCCGGACAGTGTGTGAAACAGCTGTTTCGGGTTCTTATTTGGCTTTCGCCGGAGGAATCTTAAGCGTTACGCCGATCCTCAGAGGTTTTTGGATGGACATATTGTTGTAGGCGGCCAGCGCGTTCATGCCTACGCCATATTTCTTTGCGATCTTCGAGAATGAATCGCCGCTTTTTACTGTATAGTGTGTTACTTCAGCCTTGGCTCCAGGAATTGCAGGAGTTGAAGCAATAGGAGTGGTATTCGCAGCTGGTGCTGCAACAAGGGCTGGAGCAGCAGCTGCCGGTTGGGCGGCAGGAGCCAGTGCGGAAGGAGGCGGAACAAGATTGGCGTCCTTTTCCACAGGCTTGCTTTTGCAGCCGCTTGTAAAGATGAGTGCTCCTATTGTGATGGCATAGACAGCTGCGGCGCTTAAGACGACCTTCAAACTCCTGCTTCTCATTTTCAATACTCCTGTTTATTACAAAAACTGGCGTTCCGGGCAGGATTCGAACCTGCGACCTACGGATTAGAAATCCGTTGCTCTATCCAGCTGAGCTACCAGAACGCATTTAAAGCGTGATTATATTCAGCGCGGCGCATAAGATACAGGGCATATGCATCAAAGTAAAGGGAACCTGTAAAAATTCACATATGGTTGGAAATGTAAGCCGGACGGGTGGTTTTGCATAAAGCCCAAAGCAGTATAGTTTATGGGTTATGCTGTTCAAGGAAAAATATGAGTTCATCACAGAGCTGTGCCTGGTGGCGATGCTGCTGTCCATTCATTTCTTCCTCGCATTCACAAGCCTTGTCCAGGAATCGCCTACCTTCGATGAGACCGTCCATGTGACTGGCGGTGTATCCTATTGGAAGATGGATGATTACCGGATAAATCCTGAAAATGGAAATTTCCCCCAGCGCTGGTCCACGCTGCCGCTGCTTTGTGACAAGAACCTCAAACCCCCTGTTTTCACGAAAAGTGCTTCAATCGAATCGATTGAATGGCTTACTGCATATGATTTCCTGTATAAGGCGGGGAACAATCCCAACCGCATCTTCATGCTCGGTAAAACCATGATAGTCCTGCTAAGCCTCCTGCTCGGACTGCTCGTCTACTTCTGGTCGAAGAAAATATTCGGAATTGAAGGCGCCGCCTTGTCACTGCTGCTGTATGCATTCTGTCCGACTGTCCTTGCGCATTCACGCCTTGTGACGTCCGACATCGCCGCCGCCCTCGGATTCATTGCTTCAGCCTGGGCGATATGGTACATGCTGGAGAAAATAACCGTGCCGAGATTGCTCCTCGCTTCTCTGTGCCTGTCAATGCTCTTCCTTTCAAAAATGTCCGCGTTCATGATAATACCTATGTATATGATAATGATTGCGGTGAGATTGAAGACCTGCCCGGAACTTGAGGTCAGGATTCCCGGACGTATGATGAAGCTCAGATCCCAGGCCGGACAGCTCCTCGCGTTCCTTTCCGCAGTACTCGTCAATGCGCTGGTCATCGCATTCTTCATCTGGATGTCGTTCGGATTCAGGTATTCGATGCTGGACGGCGACCCCGGAATGCGCCAGAACATGGAGAAGAACTGGCAGGATATACTCAGTGATACAGGGATGCCCGGGAAGGTGATTGACTTCACGCGACAGCACAGGCTTCTTCCGGAAGCATACCTTTTCGGATTCCAGTTTGTCCTGAAGAAATCGCAGTTCCGCTACGCATATCTGAACGGCGAATGCCGTCTGACAGGCTGGTGGTATTATTTCCCTTACGCATGCCTCGTCAAGACTCCTATCCCTGTCATGGGACTGCTTGCGCTGATCATGTTCCTCGGAATAAGAAGGCTCCGGAATTTGCCGTCAGAAGCAATCATCGAAAAGATTTACCCTCTGATCCCGCTTGTAATCCTGATCTGTGTCTATGGGGTTTTCGCAGTTGCAAGCAGCATGAACATTGGACACCGACATGTGCTTGTCCTTTATCCGGCCGCCTATATACTCGCTGGCGCCGGATGGCTGCTGCTTAAAAAAGCTGCGGACATCGCCAGGTTCACCGCCATCTTCTTCGTCATCTGGCTCCTTGCCGAATCCATGAGCATATGGCCGCATTACCTCGCATATTTCAACCAGCTGGCCGGAGGGCCATCGAATGGCTACAGGCACATGATCGACAGTTCCCTCGACTGGGGACAGGATCTCAAAGGCCTGGGGAAATGGCTGAAGAAAAACAATCTGCCGGACCAGAAGAAGGCCAATGTGTATGTCTCGTATTTCGGTATCGCCTGCATCGACTATTATGCGCCAGGCGTCAGAAAGCTGCCCTGCTACTATGGACAGGAGGATGACGTTCCCATCCAGCTCGGGGGGGGGGTCTACTGCATCAGCGCCACCATGCTTCCGCTGATCTACATGCCGGAACTTCTGAACATCGGCGACCTGAACAGCGGGCTCCTCGACGAGAATCTTTACAATGAAGTGGAATCAGACGTCAGGCAGATGTTTGCCGCAATGGCAGACAGCGAGAAGTTCAAGGAGTTCGTCAAGGTGAAGGGATCTGATTTCGTAGTCAGCCGCTACCGCCTGTATCACATCCTCAGATTTGCGAAACTCGCAAGATATCTGGAGACGCGCAAGCCCGACGACAACATCGGCTATTCCATCCTGATCTACAAGCTCACTGATGAGGAAGTCGCCAACGCCCTGAAAGAAAAGTTATAGCGGAACTCCTAAAAACGGACACGATAAGCTTGTCCCTCCACACCTGAGGTGTAGAGAATTGAAGAATGACAAACAGGTTTGGAAAGGGCTGGGGGGCGGGGAAGGGAAGAACCTTTCCTTAAAAGGTTTTCACTTCCCCGCATTCAAGTTCTTCCAGCCTTTTGCTCACTTGAAGATCGTCTTCCTGTAGTTTGCGGGCGAGAGTCCGATCTGGCTGCGGAACAGCTTTGAGAACTGTGCCGGATCATTGAACCCGGATTCCATCGCGACATCCTTGATCTGCTTCGAGGGATCCCCGAGCGATCTCGCCGCCGACCGCATCCTGCACCCCAGGACGAAATCATGCGGAGCCATCTGCATCCTCATCCGGAACAGACGGCGGAAATGGCTGTATGACAATCCCATGTTCCTGGCAAGACCCTCAAAATCGTATTCTGTAAACGGTGTGCTGCGGATCCTTGATGCCAGCTTGTCTATGGAGTTTCCGTGGACCGAATCCATCATGCCTTCAAGCTTGTTGGTGATGAGGAGGGAAAGAAGCTGTTCCAGGAGAATTACCATGTCCGGATGGTTTTTCCTGTCATGCTTCTGTAGCAATTCCAGTAGTCTGTTGAAGGTGTCCTCATAGGCATTTGGCTGTGAGACGTATACAAATCCTCTTGGAGAGAGTTTCATGAAACCCTGTTCCATGATGAGCTTTCCTCTTGGGCCTCGGAAGGTGACCCAGTGGTGGTGCCAGCTTTTTGCCGGAGATGCGGGCCCATACCGGTATGAATGTTTCGGGTGGTGCCAGAAGACCGCCGGCCGGTCGAGAACAACCTTGTCCCTGCCATCAATTCCCAGATACATCCCGCCGCTCAAAATGAACTGGAGATTGAAAGTGTCATGGAAACGGCTGTTTATCACCGCCCGGCATTCCGGCAGGGCCTGTCCGTTGATGAATGTTATGTCGTCAAAATAGTTCATAATCAAATATGACAAGTAATTGAGCAAAACCGCCATTTATAATAGCTTGATTAAGTGTATAATCAATCGGCATGAGGAAAATTAAATAGATAATCAAATATGCCTTGCAATGCGAATGGATGGATGGATTGCCGGGTATGGTTAAATAAAAAGATAAGGAGCAAGCATGGACGGAAAAGTAAAAAGGAACCAGGATTTTCTGAGGAACATCTACAATAAGGGGCCGTTCAAGGGGCACGCTTTCATCTGCCAGCCCAATCCAGTGAAGAGGCCTGAATATCCGAACGACGACTATACTATTTCAGACAGGCCGGTAACCGACTGGATCCCAGAAAAGGTTGCGTATTACAGGAGGCAGAATGAATTTATGGAGGCAATCGGCGACCATTCGGTTCCGATAGTGCAGCTTTCGACAGGCACGCACGTCTATGCGGCGGCTTTCGGATGCAAGGTGCACCGCTTCGTGGGAAGCCCTCCGGCCGCCATGCCATTTGTAATTACGGCAGATGAGGCTGACGCTGTCCAGGAACCTGACATCTGGAAATCTCCTACGCTCTACCGGATATTCGAACTGGCTGCGGCTCTCCGTAAGGAACTCGGTCCGGACGTGCCTTTCAGTCCCCCTGACATGCAGAGCGGATTCGATTCTGCCGCGCTTGTATGGAACAAGGAGGACTTTTTCTGCTCGATGATGCTGGAACCTGATGCAGTGAAGCGGCTGGTTGCGAAATGCGCAAGGCTTTTCAAGAAATTCCTCATTGAATTGAGGAGGGAATTCCCCAACCTGAGCCCCGCGCACTGTCCGAGTTCCTGGTGTCCCCCGGAGATGGGGCCGTGGCTTTCCAATGACGAGTGCGGTGCGTTCAACGAGGAGAGCTTCCAGGAGTTCTGTCTGCCGGAACTTATAGATCTGTCGGAAACCTTCGGCGGACTCGGGATGCACTGCTGTGCCGCAGCAGAACACCAGTTTGAATACTTCAAGAAGATACCGGACTTCTATGCGTTCAACCGTGTGCCGGCCGGCGGGAAGGGGTTTGAACCAAGCGTCAACGCGTTTGGCGGGGAGAAGGGGCCGCTGCTCTCGCTCGGATGGATGAATGATGAGCCAACGGTCGAGCGGCTGATAAGGAATTCCCCTGAGACGACAAGATTCATTTTTCATGCTTCCTTCGATGGGATCGTACAGGCGAAGGAATGGTTCGGGAGGATGAGTGCAATTAAGAAATAGTCGTCGGTCGTCAGTCGTCAGAATACAGTTCGAAAGTTCGGAAATGCGAAAGTTCGGAAGTTAACTTAAAACTAATTTCTAATTTTAAGCTTCTTTTGCTTTCATTCTGCTGTCGACCGACGACTGAAGACCGACGACCGTCTACTTCTTCAATACTTCAATATTGTTCGTGAACAGCGAGGAGTTTGGAATCAGATAGACCTTGTTTTCGCCCTGGAGTATCGTGTATCTGAGGTTGACTTCGAACACGACTCCCTGGCATCCTGCGACTGTGATGGTGTCCCCGGCGGAGAAAGGGTGATATATGAGGATGAGAGCTCCTGAGAGCAGGTTTGAAAGCGCGTCCTTGAGCGCGAACCCGAGGGCGAACCCTCCGAGGCCAAGTCCGGCGATCAGTGCGTTCACGTTTATTCCCAGCGTGCCGAGGGCGGTTATTGCGCCAATTATCATTATCGCAATCTTGATCGTTGAACCGGCAAGCTTCAGCACATGGTTCTTTCCGGATTCGAACCTGTAGTCCATGCGGAAGAATATCATCTGGGCGATCTTGGCGATAATCATGAATATTACGAAAATAATCAGGGCTATTCCGATTTTCGGCATGTAGTCGATGATCTGTGTCAGGAAGAGATCCGTCATCTTGTGGAAGTCCCCGGCATAGTTGTATGTCGATTGAATTGTCTCGTCCATGGTAAATCTCCCGTATGCATTGTTCTTGTCATTTCTTCTTCCGTCCGGAAGAAGAAATTTCTATTGAATTAACCTACTTCAGCAGATGCAGATTCGCAATCGTCTTTCGGCTGATATTTCCGCAAGGTGGAAGCATGACGTGCCGCCGCGACCGGGAAATGCAAAATGCAAGTCACGTCATTCCGCGAGTCCGTTTCCATGCTCGCGGAATCCATTCTCCGGCAGGAGAACCCGGAGGGCGCATTCTAAGCGAATGCGGAATGCGTGAATCGCCTTTCGGCTAATTCATCCTTTCGGACGGGCAGCCCAGCCCAATAGAGGCATTAGATTGGGAGGGTCACAATCGCCTTTCGGCTAATTCATCCTTTCGGACTCAAAGGGAACCCGTCAAAAGTGATTCAAAAATCATAAGTCACAATCGCCTTTCGGCTAATTCATCCTTTCGGACATGGACGCGGCGGGAGAACCGCACATCTAACCCTCTGGTCACAATCGCCTTTCGGCTAATTCATCCTTTCGGACGTAAAACAATACGCAGTGATCGAGGACGTGGAATATTATGTCACAATCGCCTTTCGGCTAATTCATCCTTTCGGACGTTGGACGAGCACCCCAAAGCAGTCTTGCGACTTTGTAGGTCACAATCGCCTTTCGGCTAATTCATCCTTTCGGACCGCTTCGCAGGGTACAGGGATCACCGCATAGAGGACGCAAGTCACAATCGCCTTTCGGCTAATTCATCCTTTCGGACTCGGATTGGAACTTACCTAACGGTTATTCCTGCAACGGTCACAATCGCCTTTCGGCTAATTCATCCTTTCGGACGAAAGTGGAAAAGTAAAAACTGAAAAGGGAGGAGTTTATGTCACAATCGCCTTTCGGCTAATTCATCCTTTCGGACTCACGTCGGGAGCATTGTCGCGCAACAGAATAAAATGTCACAATCGCCTTTCGGCTAATTCATCCTTTCGGACCGGTGCGAACTGAGATCGATGCAACCAGGGCGGCGGGCAAGTCACAATCGCCTTTCGGCTAATTCATCCTTTCGGACTTCAGGAATCCAAATAAACATAAAGGGAGGAAAATAAAGAGTCACAATCGCCTTTCGGCTAATTCATCCTTTCGGACACTCATCAGTCGTGGCTTGGGGAAACTCATCAGTCGTGGGTCACAATCGCCTTTCGGCTAATTCATCCTTTCGGACCGGAAAAATATCAAGGACAAGCATAAACGATGCTACAGGAGTCACAATCGCCTTTCGGCTAATTCATCCTTTCGGACTAAATTGAAGGGGGATAAATGAAAATCAAAATTGAGGTCACAATCGCCTTTCGGCTAATTCATCCTTTCGGACCTTCCAGTCGGAAATCAGAAAGCCTATTTTGAAATTGTCGAGTCACAATCGCCTTTCGGCTAATTCATCCTTTCGGACAAACAGGCGTTTCCGAGCGGACAATCAAGAACGATGAAAAGTCACAATCGCCTTTCGGCTAATTCATCCTTTCGGACTTCGGACACTCTATCATGTTTATAATCAGGAAGCAAGGGGGCTGTTTCGGCGGGAAGATAAATTCCCTGGCGGAAATTTATAAACATTCGGTAAAAAAGGTTTTGAAAAAAACGCATAACTGATTGTCCTTTAAAATGTTCCGGTGTTTCGGCGGGAGGGTGCGGGGACTTTTGGTTTTCGAGTCCCGTCGAAAAACACAAGATTTAACTGATAAGGTACTCACGCCCTATAATATGTACAGGAGGGTCTTTCCGGGGCGGACGACTGCACCCATGCTTTCTATTTTTGTCACACATGAACCACAGATTTTATAGGCGAGTATGCAGTCCTCGCCGGGGTCAATGATGTTATGGAGAGAGGTCCAAAACATTTGGAAATGATCTTCGGAGAGGTCGCATTCGAAGACACTGTATTCCACGCGGATGCCGAAATCTTCGCAGACCTTCGCCACATGGCGCAGCCTTTTGGGCGTCCTGATGTCGTAGGCTACGAGATGAAGCATGTGTTTGTACTCCTCTTCCGCCGGATTGAACTCATTATAGGTCAACCCCAGCTTGTATCTGTTGTAGTTGTCGATAATCTGTTCAAAATCCATATTCATATGAAAATTCCACCTCGAAATTCTATGGCATTTCGAAAAACTCAAAGTCATCCTTGCCTTCGAGAGCCTTGATGACGGATAATACCGAGTTCTGGATTATTTTCCTGAAATCCGAATGGTTTCCGCCCTTTTCCGGAGTGAACTTGCGTGTCATGTGCATTTCGTATGACCAGAAAAAGTCCTTTTTAGAATCCTGGGTAAGATATGTTCCTCCGTCTTCGGCGCAGAACTCGAAATGATCTTTTGTCAGGACCTTGTGGTTGAGCAGATGTAGAGTGAGCAGGTCGCAGACAGGAGCGCGGAGCGGTTCCATGAGATCGAGCGGCAGGGCGGGCGTTCCGTGTGATACGGAATGCAGGAATCCGATACAGGTGTCGAGTCCGTGTGATCGGACGGCCGCATCCATCTCGCCCAATACAATAGTGTAGTTCCAGGAAAGCAGGGCGTTGGCGGCATCGCGGGGAGGCTGCCTGCTCCTTTCCCTGAAAGGAATTTCAGGCGGGAAGAAATCGCCAAGCCTTGAGAAATAAAGAGCTGCCGACATTCCTTCATAGCCGCGAAGTTCGTCAATGGACTGTGTGAGCAGCGCCTGATCCGCCATGTTTTTCATCTTGTCGCAGGTTTCAATCTGTTCTGGAGACTCGGATTCCTTCCTGTTGGCGGAGAGGCGCTGGAGCACCCTGCGTGAATTCCTGATCTTGGCATAGACGAGTTTCTTTGCGATTTTAAGTGCAAGAACTTGATCCTCCGACATCTTGTACTGGCGAATCCTGCGTTCGGCGTTCATGTTTTTGTCAGGCCAGAGCGCTCCGAGCCATCTTCCGTGTGAAGTAAGGAAGAAAACAGGAATCCCTTTTTTCATGAGCGCGTGCATTGCGGGAGTGCTGAGCGAGGCCCTGCCGTTGACAACCACGCGGTCGATGTCGAAAAGAGGAACCTTCATCCTTTCAAAATCGTTCAGCAGGCCGTCTTCGCGCCTCTTGACCACCTCGAGATGATGGGATTCAAGATTTACGCTTACAGTGTCTCCGGTCAATACTAAGCTTGGCATTTGAACCTCCCTGTTCGTTCTTGTTCTACAGGGATTATAGCCCAGGCATGCGCGGAAGTCGAAGGAATGCGACGTCAAATGACGTCAGATATTTCCGCACTGCGGAATATGGCGGGATGCGCTCTTTCCATGTCTGGATAAGACGGAAAAGGGAGGACGGAAAAGGGAGGACGGAAAAGGGAGGACGGAAAAGGGAAGACGGAAAAGGG
>JBAQUG010000385.1:0-6516 GCA_049297395.1 Victivallales bacterium
AATTTCCTCCCTCCTTCAAAAAAGCCAAAAATGATAAAACAGGAAAACGACAGCGAGACTGATTAATAATTACGAATTAGAAATTACGAATTACGAATCGAGATAATCAATTACGAATTAGAAATTACGAATTACGAATCGAGATAATCAATTACGAATTAGAAATTAGGGAGAGAAGATATGAAGAGTGAAAATCCGGTTAGGGATAAGAGTTATGCATTTGCCTTGAGGATAGTGATGCTGTACCGCATGCTGAGCGAGGAAAAGCGCGAGTTTGTCCTGTCAAAACAAGTTTTGCGCTCCGGCACATCCATCGGCGCAAACATCGAGGAAGCTTTAGGCGGACAATCGGGAAAAGATTTCCAGTCAAAGCTTTTGATAGCATACAAAGAAGCACGGGAAACGCTTTACTGGCTTAGACTCCTTCACGACAGCGGTTATATTGATGACAAAACCTTTGATTCGTTAAGCTTAGACTGCAATGAACTCTTAAGACTGCTCGGCAGCATAACCAAGTCAATGAAAGAAAAACTCAACAACTCAAAATGACTTTCTTGTTTATTGCGTTTTGTTGAAAAAAACTCGTAATTTGATTTAATTTAATTTATTTGCGTTTCGTAATTTCTAATTCGTACATTGTCCTGATAATTCGCAATTCGTGTATTGTTTTTAAATTCGTAATTTCTAATTCGCAATTCGTAATTAACATGAGCTCAACAACCGAAAAAGCCTTTGAGGCATATATCCAAGACACCATGTCCGACCGTGGCTGGCAGCCGGGAGCTGTTCCATTTTGGGACAAGAAGCTTGGGCTATTTCCGGAGTATGTCACGGATTTTATAAAGAATACGCAGGCAGAACTCTGGGAGCAGATGGATAAACTCCACGGTGCTGACCTCAAGCCGAGGATTATCGAAGCTCTCATCAAGGAACGTGACAACAAGGGCGTCCTCCACATAATCCGGCACGGGTTCAAGTTCTACGGCAAGACATTCCGCCTCGCATACTTCAAACCCGCGCATGGACTCAACCAGGAGACCCTGGAACTCTACAAGAAAAACCAGCTGACTGTCACACGTCAAGTGCCGTGCCATCCCAACGACAGCAGCACGATTGACATTGTCCTTTCCCTGAACGGAATTCCCGTCGCCACAATCGAGCTGAAGAATCCTACTACCAATCAGACCTGGAAGAATGCAGTCTGGCAATACAAGAGTGACCGTAATCCGAATGCCCCGCTGTTCCAGTTCAAGAGAGGCGCTCTCGTCCATTTCGCCGCAGATCCGGATGAAGTCCACATGACCTCACGCCTGAACCGCGACAGGACATCTTTCCTGCCGTTCAACCGGGGGAGCCATCCGGGAGAGATCCAGTGCGGCGCGGGAAACCCACAGCATCCTTCAGGTCATCGGACAGGTTATTTCTGGGAGGATGTCCTTGCGCGGGAGAGCTTCATTGACATTGTCGGTAATTTCATATTCCTGGAGACTGTCGAGGAAACCGTTGACGACGGCGCTGGCAAACGTATCAAACGTACCAAAGAGACCATGGTCTTCCCCCGATATCACCAATTGGACGCAGTCCGAAACCTTGTGCGAACTTCGCAGGTTGAGCGGGCGGGCAACAATTATCTCATCCAGCATTCTGCGGGAAGCGGCAAGACGAACAGCATATCCTGGCTCTCGCACCGGCTGTCGAGTCTTCATACCGACAAGGATGAGAAGGTCTTTGACTGCGTGATCGTGATAACCGACAGGAAAGTGCTGGACAAGCAGTTGCAGGACGCGATTTACCAGATCGAGCATGCGCAGGGCGTAGTGAAGGCGATTGACGAGGATTCAAAACAGCTTGCCAATGCGCTGGTTGACGGCACAAAGATCGTGGTGACGACGCTCCAGAAATTCCCGTTCGTCCTGAAAGGCCTTCTCCACATAGCAGGAGCCGGAAATCTTGACAAACCGGATGCGGAATCCGTCAAGAAGGCAAAGGAATGGGAGAAGTCCATAGCGAAAAGGAAATATGCGGTGATTGTCGATGAGGCGCATTCGAGCCAGTCCGGTGAGACCGCACGTGAACTCAAGGACATCCTTGGAGCTGGGACTGAAAATGAGTCGGAAGACTCCGAGACCGACTGGGAAGACCGCCTGAACCAGATCATGGAGTCGCGCGGGAAGCAGAAGAACCTGAGTTTCTTCGCGTTCACCGCCACGCCCAAGGGCAAGACACTCGCCCTGTTCGGAAGGCAAGGAAAGAGTGGAAAGGCTGAGGCGTTCCACACATATTCGATGCGCCAGGCCATTGAGGAGGGATTCATCCTCGACGTACTGAGCCGGTACACCACATACAAGACATATTACAGGCTGCTGAAGAAGGCCGAGGACGATCCGAAGATGCCGAAGAAGAAGGCTGCGAAGGTGCTTGCCAAGTTCCTGCATCTGCATCCGCACAACATCGAACAGAAGACCGAGATAATCATCGAGCATTTCCGGGAGCACGTGCGCAAGAAGCTAGCGGGACGCGGAAAGGCGATGGTCGTCGCGGGTTCGCGCCTGCAGGCTGTCAGATACATGCTTTCATTCCAGAAATACATCACCGAGAACAAATATTCCGACATCAGGCCGCTTGTGGCGTTCAGCGGGACAGTGAAGGATCCGGAGAGCGGATCCGAATACACGGAGCCGGGAATGAACATTGACGTTGTAACCGGCAAGAACATCTCGGAATCTCAGCTTTCGGACAAGTTCGACAGTTCTGACTACCAGATATTGCTTGTCGCGAACAAATACCAGACAGGATTCGATCAGCCCCTGCTCTGCTCGATGTACGTGGACAAGCGCCTTGACGGTGTCCAGGCGGTGCAGACGCTTTCGAGGCTGAACCGCATATATCCGGGCAAGGAAGTGCCGTTTGTCCTAGACTTCATCAACGATGCCGACGGCATATTCCAGGCATTCAAGCCTTACTACGATGCCACTGCGTTAGAGGAACCACCGGATCCCGGGCATCTTGAACGGCTCAAGCATGAACTGAATTCGATGCAGATCTACCACTGGTCGGAAGTCGAGGCTTTCGCCCATATATTCTATCTTCCCCCGGAAAAACAGAGTCCTGTCGACCATGCCCGGATGGACAAGCATATCCAGCCGGCGGTTGACAGGTACAATGCGCTTAAAGAGGATGCACAGGACGAATTCCATGAAAAGCTCACGGCATATGTGCGCTTCTATTCTTTCGTCAGCCAGATCATACCGTATTCCGACAAGGAGCTTGAAATGCTCTACAGCTTCGGGAGAATGCTGATCCCGCGACTTGACAGCAATAATCAAAATGTCCGTCCCCATCCTGAAAAGGAGGTTGTCCTGGAATACTACCGCATCGAGAAGTCTTCTTCCGGTGCCATCAACCTAGGTGAAGGCGAAGGATCCTACGGGGTGAAGAGCCCGGTAGCTGTCGGGACAGGCAAGGCGAAGGATGAGGACAAGCCGTTATCAGAGATCATATCCGTGCTCAACGATAGGTTCGCCACCGACTTTTCCGATGAGGACCGTCTTTTCTTCGAGCAGATCAAGCAGAAGGCATGCAAGGATGAGCACGTAATCCGCACGGCCAAAGCAAACACCCTCGACAAGTTCGAACTCGGTATTAAGAAGATCATCGAATCCCTGATGATGCAGAGGATGAGCGACAACGACTATATTGTCAGCCGCTACATGGACGATGCCGAGTTCCAAAAGGCGATATACCCTATTCTTGCGAAAGAGATCTACAAGGGGATATTGTCGACCTCCGAATCCCGCTGAATGGGACAGTCATATTGAAATTTGAAGTCGGTGGTACATCTTATCTGATGCAAAACGCAGATGACCATTCACGAACCGCCACGTTCAGCAGCCTGTCGTTTTATTTCATACCGCTCGCGCTTCAGGCGCTGTCGCAGTCGGTAACCTACCCGCTTGTGGCGGCGGTTGCGGCGCGAGGTGTTGGCGGAGCAGTGAACATAGCCGGACTCGCACAGGCATGCATCCTGTCTTTTTTCATCGGCTCCCTGGGCGCCGGAATCTTCATAGCCGGCATGATCTTCGGAAAAACTTCCGAGGGATACCATGCCCACAAGAGGATTTCATTCTATACCGGAATCCTCCTGACCGGAATCCAGGCCATCATCTGCATACCCCCGATTGCACACATAATCCTGGGCGTCATCATGGGTCTGCCTGCGGACATGGAGAATTCGGCCTACATCGCGCTGCTCACCGGCATCCCGCTCCAGTTCATTTTCGCGCAGAGGACGCCGTACATGACAACACTTTTCGTCCACAAGGCGACAGGCAGGGCTTATGCGGCGACTCTTGGAAGGATCACAATTACAATCATTCTAGCATATGTGTTCTGCACCGTCGCACTGACCGGTCCATTCTGGGCGATCATCTGCCTGGCGATACCGGTTCTCTTTGAAAGCTTTGTCCTGCATATGATGGCAAAACCTTTCATCAAGGCGCTGCCAATCACGGGGAAAACCCCGACTAATCATACCATCCTCTCATATGCGGCCAGCTTCTCCATCGGACAGCTCTTCATCAGCCTGTCGGGATATGTGATTGGTGCATTTGCATCCAGGGCGCCGAATCCTGATGTCACGCTGCCAGTATATTACGCGGTAATAAGCCTTTTCAACGCGGTAAGCTTTGCGGCCACGAGGATCTCTGCAACTGTCATAACATTCTACGAGGACGGATTGAACAGGAGGATATTGAGGAAGTTCACAGTTATCTCCGGACTTGTCCTGGGCATTGTCCCTCTGATTTTCATCATTCCATTTTTATGCAGATGGTATTATCTTGACGTCCAGCATCTTTCAGTTTCCACGGTGCCAATGATAGTCCAAACCTCTCTGCTTCTCATACTCATGCCGCTCACGATAGGAATGAGGGCATATTGCGAAGGAAAGGCCGCACACCTGAAGAAGCCGGTGGCGATACTTTCCGGACAGGCGATCTACATTGCGATGATCGCAATAACTTCGTTTTTCGCGCTCAATCTCGGAGCCTCCGGAACCCAGATCGGACCGATAGCGCTTTCAATTTCAAACATCATCGCAGCGCTTGTCATTCTCTTCTCGGTCAGCATGGAAAGACGAGAGGAGATCGAAATCCCGCCATCCCCGCCTTCAAGCATCCCGGAGAGGTAAGAGTTATAGTTCGTTATTTTGCTTTTCGACATAAGGATATTCTTATTTTGCGATAAGCCGTTATCGCAGAATAAGAATATTAAAGGCTTGTTTAGGCTCAAATCACGACTTGACATTGTTGCATATCGGGATAATGTATTAGCATTATGCAACAATTAATTCAAAGAACAAGGCTGATCGAAAAAATAGAAACTGGGCTTCGGGAATTCCCGGTAACTGTCCTGCTTGGAGCGCGCCAGACCGGAAAAACCACTCTTTCAAGGATGATTGCCGGAAAAAGGGACCATGTAACAGTATTCGACTTAGAAAGTCCTGCATCAAGAGCTGGATTATCCCGGACACCAGAATTAACATTATCCGACTGCAAGGGGCTTGTCATAATAGATGAAGTTCAGAGAATGCCGGAACTCTTCGCATTGCTACGCCCCCTGTGCGACAGTCCTGGACGAAAGGCTTCGTTCCTGCTTCTCGGAAGCGCCTCACCTGATCTTGTCAAAGGCGTATCCGAATCACTGGCGGGCCGCGCCTGCTTCATCCAAGTATCTGGATTTGCAATTGACGAAGTCGGCGCCGAAAATCAGGATCGCCTGTGGCTGCATGGCTCTTTTCCGAAGGCATATACGTCAAACAAGGAAGGTGCATGGAGATGGCTTGACAGCTTCTCACAGACGTTTCTCGAGCGAGATCTTCCTCTTTTAGGAGTCCGTATCCCGGCGGAAACTCTCCGCCGCTTCTGGATCATGCTCTCCCATTACCACGGACAGATATGGAATTCCGCCGAAATAGGTCAGGCAATGTCAGTCAGCTCAAAGACAGTTCTCCATTACCGCGATATTCTTTCCGGCTCCTATATGCTCAGGGTGCTTCCGCCATGGTTTGAGAATATTGGGAAAAGGCAGATCAAATCCCACAAAGTATACCTCCGTGACAGCGGTCTGCTCCACAGCTTTATGGGAATTGAGACCATGCAAGGGCTCCGTTCGCATCCGAAATATGGAGCAAGCTGGGAAGGATTTGCCATGGAACAGGTGATATCCATTCACGGCGACAGGGACATATATTTCTGGGGAACCCAGAGGGGGGCCGAACTGGATCTGCTAATCATGAGGCACGGAAAGAGGCTTGGGTTCGAATTTAAATGCCGCGATGCCCCTTCGACTACTAAATCGATGCATATTGCGGTTGAAGATCTCGGGCTGGAACATCTATGGGTCATTTATCCCGGCAAGGAGAGCTATCGTCTGGACAAGCGCATAACAGCATTGCCTCTGTCACAGCTGTCCAAGACAACTTTGAGGGAAAAATAAATCCCGCCCACCCCTCCATCC
>JBAQUG010000386.1:0-11786 GCA_049297395.1 Victivallales bacterium
AGATAGAATTAACATTGAAAACATAGGAGGGGAAATCATGAACGAGGAAAGAGTTTATGCCGAACCGCAGCGCGGACATGTTTCACTGGGCTGGTCCCTAAGGGGGATTTTATTCTTCCTGCCTGTGATAGCTTTTGGAATTATAATGTTCTTTGCCTGCAAGGGTGGTGCCGACAAGGAAATAGGCCTCGCTATCCTGTGTGTTGTTGTTGTTGCGATCATATGGGGTATCATAGTCTCCGGAATCCGGGTGGCCGCACAATGGGAGAGGGGTATCGTGCTCAGGATTGGGAAATTCATGGACATAAGGGGGCCTGGAATCATGTACATAGTTCCGTATATCGACAACGTCCGCTTCGTCGACCTGAGAATCCTCACCCTTAATATTCCAAGCCAGCAGGTCATAACCAAGGACAATGTCCCAGCAAAGATTGACGGAGTGCTTTTCTTCAACGTGTCCGATGTGAAGAAGGCCATCCTCGAAATCCAGGATTTCAGGTTCGCGATCGCGCAATATGCCCAGGCCACCCTGCGCGATGTGGTTGGAGGACTTTCACTCGACGAGCTCCTCTCTGAACGTGAACAGATACAGAAGAAGATCTGCGAGGTTGTCGAGGAACGCGTCAAGGACTGGGGGCTCCATCTTGATTCAATACGTCTCCAGGACATCGAAATGCCGGAGGATCTCAAGAGAATAATGTCGCGTCAGGCCTCAGCCGAACGCGAGAAGCGCGCCACTATCACAAAGGCCGAAGGCGACAAGATCGCCGCCACGAACCTCGCCGCCGCCGCCCTTATCATGGAACAGACTCCCGGCGCCATGAAGCTGAGAACCCTGCAGACCATCGACGGCCTCGGTGCCGGACCGGCAAATACTGTTGTAATGTTTCCGATGGACCTGAGCGAAAACATCAGGAAGATAGTCGACTCAGTCGTCAAAAAAGACGGCAATGTGAAGACGGCGTAGGCGGAAAAATCAACAGCCATTGCGGGCTTATTCCTGGCTTTGTCGAGGTTCCACAAAGAACAATATCCTTCCCTCGGCATATGGCTTAGGATGTTCATCTGTTCATAAAACCTTGAGGAAGGCAACGCTTTAAACCGCATCTATTTAAATAATCCACTTGTCTGCAAGTTCATGCGCTGACATTGAAATCCGAAGAAGGTGAAAGTATCTTTAATCATGAAAGGATCCTTTGAATCTCATCGCATGTTCATGTACCAGGAAAATCAGGTTGAACTGCTAAAGGCAAAGCTGAAAATGAACTGTTATTACCCATCAAATCCATTGTTTGCCGGCATCATTCCTGCACATCTGCGGAAGGATGCCGGAAAAGTCGGACATGAATCCAGCAAACCTGCTGTTTTCACGGATACAGCTTCCGAGGATCAGGCGAAATAATAGATAGAATAATATGACCACAAGAAAGACACCTATGGATCCCGGGAAGCGGGATGAAATACTGAAGAAACTTGTCAATGACGCCGCAGCCAGGCGCAACAGCTACCGTGACCGCGCCCTCAGGATATTTCCACACATATGCGCCCGATGCGGACGCGAGTTTTCAGGAAGAAAGCTTGTCCAGCTCACTGTCCACCACAAGGACGGCAAGCACGAGAACAACCCTGCGGACGGCAGCAACTGGGAACTGCTCTGCATATACTGCCATGACAGCGAACACGAGGTCAGGACTGAAAGCTATTTTGCCGGGAAAAAGGACGAACCCCTTCCTTCAATATTCACTCCTTTCGAAGGGCTTGATGAATTGATCAAGATTCCGGACGAGGGACCGGATGCAGAAGGCAATACTGACGGAAAAGAAAAGGATGAAGGTAGAAATGAATAACCGCGAACGGTTCAATTCCGCAATGAACTTTGAAAAGGTGGACCGCCTTCCTGCAATGGAATGGATCTGCTGGTGGGACAAGACTCTTGAACGCTGGTATTCCGAGGGGCTGCCGGCGAACCTCGACAGGGAGGACATTCTCAGATGGTTCGGACTGGATGTCCACGAATGGGTCTGGATTTCACCCCGCTGGAAGATCAAACGCCCGGAAGGACGGGACAGAAGCGAGGGCGTTATAGAGACCGAAGCTGAATATGACAGGCTGGTTGCTCCCGCATTTTCAAATCCGGAGATTGACAGGAAAAGACTTTCACTCATCGCTGAAAAACATGCGAAGGGTGAAGTTGTGGTGCAGCTGCAGTTCGACGGATTTTTCTGGTTCCCTCGTGAAATATTCGGAGTTGAAAGGCATTTGTTTTCGTTCTTCGACCAGCCGGAGCTGATGCAGAGGATGAATGAGGATCTATGCCGCTATAACATTTCGTGCCTGGAACAGGTGCTGGAAATACTTACACCCGACATGATGACTATTGCAGAGGATTTGTCCTACAACAACGGCCCCATGCTCAGCCGTGAACAGTTTGAACAGTTCGTAACGCCATATTACAGGAAGATTGTCCCTGCTGCGAAGGAACGGGGAATAATTCCAATGGTCGACACCGATGGGGATGTCACCGAAGTTATTCCGTGGCTGCAGTCGGCAGGAATAGAAGGCTGCCTCCCTCTGGAACGGATGGCTGGAGTTGATGTGGCCGAACTGCGGCGCAGGTATCCTGACTGGAAGATGATAGGGGGATTCGACAAGACGATAATGCACCTCGGCGAGGAGGCGATACGCAGGGAATTCGAACGGCTTCTCCCTGTCATGAGATCAGGAGGATACATTCCCACCACCGATCATCAGACTCCGCCAGCCGTCAGTATTGACAACTTCCGCGATTATGTCCGCACCCTCAAGGAATATTGCGGTAAAATGAACTGAACAGGAGTTTTATGAAGAATACGCGGGTTATCGTCTTTTTACTTGCCTGCATAGTTTCCATTGCGGTTCTCCATGCCCAGCCATTGAAGATAATTGTGACTGGAGACATGCATGGATGGATTGAGCCGAGGGTTGTGGACGGAAAATTGCTTGGAGGAGCGGCAGAGATGCTCGCATTTTGGCGGGCTGCAGAAGGATACAGTCCGGAAAAATTCCTAGTGATAAGCTGCGGGGACTTTGCGACAGGTCCCGCCATATCTACAGCCTACAAGGGCGAACCTGCGGTGAATGTCATGAACCTGATGGGATATGATGTTTCCGCTCTTGGGAACCATGAGTTCGATTTCGGAGGGTCTGAGGGCCTGGAAAAACTGCAGCAGTGGGCGAAGTTCCCGGCCATCGCAGCAAACATCGCCAACACGGATGGTTCACCGGTTGATTTCATTCCACCGACTTTCATGTATGAGGAGCAGGGAATAAAGGCAGGGATCATTGGTTTGACCCTTCAGAATCTTTCGAGCATGATACAGTCCAATGGTCTTTCAGGACAGACATATGCCGAATGCGTGCGGAAGTATTCCACGGAACTCCGAGACAAGGGAGCGAAACTGATAATAGTTGCAGCACATGTCCCGCAGGCTGAACTGTGCGCCCTGGCGAAGGAGGTTGCGGATCTGAACATACCTCTGATGCTTGGCGGACATACGCATGAGATGACGCAGCAGAAAATTGGAAACACCTGGGTGGTGAGCTGTGGACAGTGGTGGGAATGCTACGGCAGGATCGATCTTGAAGTGGACGCTGGAACTGGAAAATCATTTGTACAGTCATCGAAGCAGGTTTGGATGCTGCAGGACAGGAATTCCGCAGTATCTGATAAGGACGCAAAAGCTGAAGTTGAACGATGGCGCGAAAAGGTCGGCAGGGAATATGGAGAAGTTATTGGATTCACTGCAGCAGGATTGAAGAGGCAATGGGGAATCTGCAATCTTGTGACGGATTCATGGCTCTCGGAGCACCCTGCGGATCTGGCAATAAGCAATCTTGGAGGATTCCGCCAGGATCTTTCTTCAGGAGAAATCCGCAAGCTCGATTTTATCGGCGTGATGCCGTTTGAAAACAGTCTTCTCAAGATGAAAATAACCGGCGAACATCTGAAAAAATATGTCAGCACCATGAAGAAGGAGATCCTTGTATTTGGTGGAGCCAGACGCAAGGGGGATGAGCTGACAATTCTTAAGACAGCCAATGTTCTTGAACCCGCCTCGACATACACCCTGCTGATCAACAGCTATCTTTACGGGCTGAGCCCGGAACTGAAAACTGCAGATCCGAAGCCTGAAACAGTATCGGACGACTGGCGTAGACCTGTCCTGGAATGGCTGAAGAAAAATCAAACTGGACGGGAGAAGCCTCTTGAGGGGATCGTCGATACAGCTGCAAGAATTGAATAGATGGAGCGCCGGCATCTTTCCGGCAATAGGCAATATGGTACAGGCGTCTCGCCTGTGATAATTTTGGAACACCTGAATTATGGCTACGGTCAAAGATATTCGTTCAGTTCCGGAAGATTTGAAAATTCCGGAACTTTCCTCCGGAAAACCCGGACCCGGTAAACGTGTCAGCCTGACTTTGAAGGAATATGAGGACACTGGCATCCATCATCTTCTCTATCTGCCAATCGACTGGAATAGGGGATCCAGATATCCTGTAATCGTGGAATATGCGGGCAATGGTCCGTATCATGATGATTTTGGAGATGTTTCAGACGGGACAGTTGAAGGCAGTAAGCTTGGTTATGGCATTTCAGGTGGTAAAGATTTCATATGGGTCTGCATGCCATATGTGGATATTATCGATAAGAAAAACCTGACGAAATGGTGGGGGGATGTTGATGCCACCGCCGAATATTGCCGGAAAGCTTTAAGGATTGTTTGCGATGAATACGGCGGAGATCCGTCGTCGTTGATAATTACTGGATTTTCACGCGGGGCTATTGCCTGTAATTTCATAGGATTGCATGATGACAAGATCGCCAAATTATGGAAAGCTTTCATCTCCTTCAGCCATTATGACGGTGTGAGGGAGGACTGGGGATACAAGGGAGCCGACCGCTCTTCGGCACTTGTGAGGCTCAAAAGGCTCAAAGGCAGGCCTCAGTTCATCTGCAACGAGGGAGATTCATGCGTGGAAACTGAAGAATACATCAGATCGACCGGTGTTAAAGGATCCTTCACTTTCCATCCAACATTCTTCCGCAATCATAATGATGCATGGATTTTGCGTGACAGTGCAACCCGTAGAATGTTGCGCGAATGGCTGGGAAAAATTATTTAGGAGCGCCGGCATCTTGCCGGCAATTGTGTTTATCAAAATGAAGATTATAAATTTATTAACTTGATATTATGTGTATAAGTGTGTATAATTTGCAATGAACAGCAGGGATATAATTAGAATGCTGAAGGATGATGGATGGTGTCTTGTCAGGACACGAGGGAGCCATCATCAGTTCAAACATTCATTCAAGGCTGGGCTCGTTACAGTTCCCCATCCTGAAAGAGACATCCCTAAAGGAACTCTTAACAGCATTTTGAAGCAGGCCGGACTGAAAGGAAAATTTAAATGAACAAGAAATATGTTGCTGTCATTCACAAGGATAGGAATTCTGAATATGGAGTTTCCTTTCCTGATTTTCCAGGATGCATAAGTGCCGGGGAGAATTTTGATGAAATGTATGAAATGGCGCAGGAGGCGCTTCAGTTCCATATTGATGGAATGGTTGAGGAAAAATTGGAGATACCCGATGCCATACCTATGGAGAAAATAAAAAAAGACAACAGGGATGCCGAAGCTTTCATAGTATTATCAATTGTCATTCCCAGAAGCAGGGCAGAAAGGATAAACATAACAGTACCGCAATATGTTCTTTCAAAAATAGACGGCTACGCAAGATCACACAATGAAACAAGATCCGGTCTTTTTTCAAAAGCCGCACTCTCGTACGTGAAGGAAAAACGCGCCACCTACGGAGGCGGATCATGAAAACTCTAAAGATTAAGGACTAGCTTCTGTGAATTCCGCAAGGTCTATCTGAAGAGCTTCATGAGATCCGAGAGGATTATTTTCCCATCGTAGAGGGCTTTGCCTACAATCACGCCTTCAATGTTCTTCTTGGCGAGGTTAAGCAGCTTTATCACATCATCAGTGGATGCCACTCCTCCGGAAGCTATGACCTTTGCCCCCGAGACAGCATCGCAGAACTCGCTTATCCCCGCGAAATTAGGTCCTGACATCATCCCGTCGGTATGGATGTCGGTGTAGATGAACCTGTTGATTCCCTTGCGGGCGAATTCCTCCGCCAGATCCGTGGCTTTCAGGTTTGTATCCTTGAGCCAGCCCCTGACGGATGCCTTGCCATTCTTTGCATCGATTCCGATGACGACTTTTTCATGGGAGAACTTCTGGACAAGCTCTTCTACGAATTCAGGGTTTTCACAGGCCGCAGTTCCGACAATTATCCTTTCGACACCGGCATTGAACACGAGGTGTGCATCATCAATGGATCTTATTCCTCCGCCTAACTGGCATGGGATCTTGACGGCCTTTGTTATGGCCTCCACGGTCTTAAGATTTATAGGACGCCCTTCCTTTGCGCCGTCGAGGTCGACGAGATGCAGGAACTGTGCGCCCTGTTTTTCCCAGAGCGCCGCCTGGGTCGAGGGGCTGTCGGAATATGTTATCTGCTTGTCATAATTTCCCTGTATCAGCCTTACGCATTTTCCGTCACGGATGTCAATTGCAGGAAATACAGTGAAATCAGGTTTCTGTCTTATGTCCGTCATAGTTTGGTACCCCTTGTTATCCAATCCAGTTTTTAAGTATTTGAAGGCCGGCATCCTGGCTTTTTTCAGGGTGGAACTGCGTAGCGAAAACATTGTCTTTGCCAAGGCACGCCGCAAAGTCCACTCCGTAATTGCAGGTGGCGACTGAAATCTCTGAATCCACGGGCTTCACATAGTAGGAATGCACGAAATAGAAGAATGTGCCGTCCCTTATGCCCTTGAGATTCGGATTTTTCCCTTTCATCGTTATGTCGTTCCATCCCATATGGGGAACTTTCAATGAGCTCTTTTTAAAGCGGACGACCTTGCCCTTGAATATGCCCAGCCCTTCAACTCCTGGGGCTTCTTCGCTGTCCTCCATGAGAAGCTGCATGCCAAGGCATATCCCAAGGAACGGTTTTTTGTCGGCAATGCTCTCCCTGACGACATCAACCATTCCTGACGATTTCAGGTTCTTCATGCCGTCTCCGAAGTGCCCCACTCCCGGCAGGATCACGGATCCGGCCTTCCGGATTTCAGAAACCTTGTCAGTTATCGCCACGTCGGCACCGAGTTTTTTCAGGGCTTTGAAGACGCTTGAAAGATTTCCCATTCCGTAATCAATAATTGCAATCATTATAAAATTTTCCTTGAAAATTTTATTTCTTGTCTTCCTTGGCCGAATAAAGGTAGAAGGGGTTTCCTTCGGGATCGAGGAATTGGTAGACCTTGTAGCCAAGCCTTTCATCTTCCGCGTGGGGCTGGTGTCCATGTTCCTTGAGCTTTGCCAGCATCTCGTCAATCTCCTCAATCCGGTAGAGCCATGAAATCCTGTCGCGCCCGGGCGGAAGTCTTTCGCCTTCGGCAGCCTGTTCAAGGATCAGGGATACGTTTTCCTGAAGTTTGAATTCAACCCAGAAGTTGCTGTCTATTATAGGCGCGCCAAGTTCAAGGACATCCCTGTAAAAAGACCTGCATACATCGATGTTCTCAACCTTGATTATCACGCCGTAAAGGCTATTTTGCTTTGTGTCGCTGTCAATCATAATATAATTTTCCCTGGATGTTAACTTACAGGGAATATTGTAAAATTAAACCATAATCCATTGTTTTTAACCAAAACCTGCAACTTATTTGAAAGATTTACGGGTGAACATGTGAACTGCCAAATCTATGAAAATCCCTTAACCTCCCGCTACGCCGGCAAGGAAATGAGCTACAACTGGTCCGCCCAGAAAAAACATTCAACCTGGCGCCTGCTCTGGCTCGTGCTGGCAAAAAACGAGAAAAAACTCGGTCTTGACATCACGGATGAACAGCTGAAGCAGATGGCGGCCCACCTTGAAGACATTGATTTCGAAGCCGCCTCAGCCAAGGAAAAGGAACTTCGGCACGACGTAATGAGCCACATCCATGTTTTCGGAGAGCTTTGTCCGAAGGCGAAACCTATCATCCATCTCGGCGCGACAAGCTGCTATGTCACCGACAACACCGAACTCATCCAGATGCGCGATGGCTTGAAGATCATACGGCGTGCCCTTCTTGTCGCTATTGCGAAATTCACAAAAATAGCCGAGAAGTACAAGGGAATGCCGACCCTCGGGTTTACGCACTACCAGCCAGCGCAGCTTACGACCGTAGGTAAAAGGTTCACGCTTTACTTGCAGGACATGCTTTTCGATCTCGAACGCCTCGAATATGAAATTGAAAAACTTCCGTTCAGGGGTGTAAAAGGCACGACTGGAACACAGGCCAGTTTCCTCGAGCTTTTCAACGGCGACCATGCGAAGGTCAAAAAACTCGATGGGCTTGTCACCAGGGAAATGGGTTTTGATAAATCTGTAGCAGTAAGCGGACAGACATACACAAGGAAAGTCGATTACTTTGTGATATCAATGCTGTCGGGGATAGCGCAGACAGCCTACAAGTTCGCTGGAGATATACGTCTTCTTGCGAACCTCAAGGAAATAGAAGAGCCGTTCGAGTCCAAACAGGTCGGTTCAAGTGCAATGGCATATAAGCGGAATCCGATGCGCTGCGAGAGGATATGTTCGCTGGCAAGATATGTGATTTCTCTTCCAGCAAATCCTGCGAACACACATGCGACCCAGTGGTTTGAAAGGACCCTCGATGATTCAGCAAACCGCAGGATTGTCCTTGCGGAAGCTTTCCTGGCCACAGACGTCATTCTTTCAGTCCTTGCGAATGTCGCAGAAGGAATCCAGGTCTGGCCGAAGGTCATTGAAAAACATGTCATGAGCGAACTTCCGTTCATGGCGACCGAGAACATCCTCATGGCGGCAGTGAAAGCCGGCGGCGACCGCCAGGAACTTCACGAGGCGATCCGCACCCATTCCATGGACGCAGGTAAAAAAGTCAAGGAATTGGGAGAGGCAAACGATCTCCTTGAACGCATCAGGAAGGACCAGCTTTTTGCGAAGATCGCAAAGAACATCGAAAAGATAATGGATCCGCGGAAATTCGTCGGCAGGGCACCGGAACAGGTCGACGATTTCCTGAAGAGCGAAGTCAATCCTGTCCTGAAGAAGTATAAGTCCGAGATCGGCGAAGGCGAGAAGAAGAAGAGCAGCATATCGGTCTGACAGATCTTGGAAAATTCACTTTTATAATGAAAACAGAACCCCAACCGTCTATGGCAAATAAATTTTCCGCCGCTGAGGAAGCTGCGGAACTCCTGCGCATCTACTCCGGCGACATGTCCAGGTGCCTGGATCTGCTGACCCAGCAGTTCAGCGTGATCCAGGGGCGCAGCCAGTTAATACTCACACTCGGTACTGTGGCCCTCACCATTACCGGATTTTCCGGCCCGAAAATCGCCGAGAGCAGTGTCTTCTGCCGTCTCAGCATGACTGTTGGCATTCTGCTGGTGCTTGTTACCATGGTTCTTACACTCGTCGGTACCTTGGGCATCCGCTGGGCTACGCAGTTCCAGGCCCCGACGCCAGCGGAGACCCTGACCGATATTGTCGCCTACCGGAACCGCAAGACGCAGCTGTATGAAGCGCAGATCGGCTTCCTAGTAATCGGCTTGGTCTTTTATGTGTCCAGCGTCATGGCTTTCTTCCTGTTCTAAGCAACTGTGCAATATTGTTGAAAAAGTTCAATTCATTCACCTCGGAGTGTATTCGAAATTATTTGTCGGAGTATCCAGAGACCTCTTGCTTCTGGTCTTCTGAAGTTCATTGTCCGGCATCCGTCGGTTCAGGAAATCCAAGGACAGATCGATTATTTCACGTGCCTCATCAGGAGTCGTGGTTCCAACGGTCACCATGTCCTGTTCACGTATTGAATTCCATACAAATGCCAGGGCGACTGCCGGATGAATCCTTCCCGCCGCCAGAGGCTTGATGGTCATCACCGGCTTTTGAGCGGTACTTATAACTCTCATCACCCAGTCGACTTCAATTTGCATAAGGAAGCCCATGGCATTGTAAATCTGTATGTAGCTTTCAATATCGGCATTCTGGTTGTCGGCATAAGGAATCGCTTCAGGCATATGGGTTGACAATCCGGGAATCATTCCTCGTTCACGGATCATCCTGGTGTATTTGTCCAAATCACGGATGATCATGTCACGACGGTCAATAAGGGCGTCGGTTGTTCCCTGGTGCGGGAAGCAGAATGTCGCACCCTGCGCCTTGCATCGGTCGAAAACGCGTCCAGGCTCCATGTCCGGGGCTCCGCCGGGCTTGATATTGAAATGAGGAGTCATTATGAGAATCAGAGTCTTACCTGTTTTCTGCTGCGCCAGATCAAGAGCCTCTTTCATTGGAGAATTCATGTCGCCGCCCATGATTGCATCGACTCCGGCATCCACAAAAACTTTCAATATCTCTGCTATGTTTTCAGGAGTCTGATATGCCTTGATGAACCTGTCTTTTGCTGCGGTAGTATGCGAAAATCCCCTGAACCAGTTTGAGCCGATGATTAACCGGGGTAGTGAGACCCCTCCTACGGTCGTCCGTGGAAAACCCATGATGTCACCCGTAAATAATAATTGTTTTCTTATTCTTGAATGATGTGCAATATACTCCTGTTAAATGTGTTTTAAAAAGGGAATCCGACCCTCCATCCTTGATTCTCCTCTGGATTCGGATTATTTTACCAGAAGTATGAATTCAAAATTCCTATCAGCCAGCTAGCGTAGGAGGATGCCCCTCTGTGGTTCATAGTTAAATCCGAGGTTGGATTATGAAAAAAGGCAAGCGTATCGCGAAAGTCGTAAGGAAGACAAAAGAGACCAGCATATCTGTCGAGATAAATCTTGATGGCAGCGGGAAAAGCACTGTCTCTACTGGAATCCCGTTCCTCAACCACATGTTGGAACTTTTCGCCAAGCACGGTCTCTTCGATCTTGACATAAGTGCCAAGGGAGATCTCCAGATAGACTGCCATCACACGATTGAAGATCTTGGAATAGTGCTCGGTGACGCGATTGCGAAAGCCGCAGGCGACAAAAAAGGAATCCGCCGCTATGGATGGTGCATCCTTCCCATGGACGAGGCTCTGGCAATGGTATCACTGGATCTTTCCGGCAGGCCTTATCTCGTATATGATCTCGTTCCTCCGGCCGCTAAGGTCAAAGACATTGATACACGTCTCTTCCACGAGTTCTTCCAGGCTCTTTCAGTAAAGAGCGGAATGAACCTCCACATAAACCTCATGAAGGGCGAAGAAGCACACCACGTCTTCGAAGCCGTCTTCAAGGCGTTCGCAAAGGCCCTGGACCAGGCAGTGTCATACGACAGCCGCATATCGGGCGTGCTTTCCACCAAGGGAATGCTGTGAGTTAGCCACAGAGGCGCAAAGGCGCAAAGTTAAGATAATTTAACTCGGGCAGGAATGCCCGAGTTACTTGAAGGCAAATCTGCTGATAATTTCCGCCGGACCAAATAAGAAGTTCGATGAAATTAACTCACCCGACGACGATGATTTAAGGAATTATTGATTGTCTTGCTGTAGCCGCGTTTAAAGTAGGGACGGGCTTTAGCCCTGTCTACTATACGCATTTTTGTAAGCGTTAAGCTGGGCGTATCAGCCTTATTTAATGCAATCAAGTATGGCTCTTTCGCCGAAAGAGCCTCGAGCCACTTTCGGCGAAAGTGGCATACTTTA
>JBAQUG010000387.1:0-10917 GCA_049297395.1 Victivallales bacterium
TACTGAATACGTACGGGCTGGCGTTCTTCCGGCCGCTTATCACGTTATTCGTTCGTCATCCCGACTCCCGGAGGTCGGGACTCCTCTTTCGCACCATGATAATCAATCCGAAATCCCCGCCAGCAAAGACCCAAGTTATTTTTTAGCGAACCCTTAATATCCGGATTAACATCGAAAACCGGTATGACCTTCTTAAAAAAACAGCATTGATTCATTTCCACAACTCCTGTTATTCAAAAAAATCATCGCTTCCGAAGATCTGTCTTGATTGTCCCGAGAGGAGTTGCCAGTTCCGCTGTGACAGGCTCTTTCGCGGCCTTGTAGGCCGGCCACTCCGCCCTGGCAGCACCGACTCCATGTTGCGGCCTTGCCAGGGGCAGCCCCCGGGAATCCTTGACTGTGAGCGTCCATGGAATGCCCGTTCCCCTGATTTCGACTGCGTTCGGATTTTCCGTTACGCTGAGCAATTCCGGCTTGGCATCGACAGGGAAGAGGGACACTGCAAAGGGTTCGAATGTGCGCAGTTCCAATTCAAATGAAACCGTTGCGCCGTCGGCGTTGGTGTGCAGTTCCAATTCGTCGGCGCCCTCTCCATTGAGCCGGAATGCACGCATTGGAATGTCTTTGGCGGCAGGAACCGTAAAGGCGAATCGATCCGCCTTTCCATGGTTGGCCCCGCCGACAAATACGGCGCGACCTTTGTCGCCGGTTCTGAGCACGGCGTCAAACTCATTCCCCGCAGGGGAAACCAGTAGGCGCGGGAGAACGCCTTCTTCGGCGAGCAGTTCAAAGAAGAAATCCCGCAGGTAGGTTGAAGCCGCCGCATCCCGGAATATTTTTCCTGGGGACCATGGCAGCACCACGACACGTCCTTTGACAAAGGAACGCTCCATGAGAGCTATGTTTTCCATATTTGTCGTCCTGAGAACGACCCACTGATCGCCTGCGGGAATCAAATCGAGCAGTTTTGGCGATGTGCGCAGATAGGCGCCATTGCGGATAAACCATTCACCTTTGCCGAGTACATTGGCGGCAAGCGAATCGGCGGTAATGTTCGCCTTCGGCAGTTGACGCCCGCCGATGCTGTAGCCTGGGAAGGATTCCAGTTCGGAAGACTTCCGTCCATAGCGATCATATTCCCCTGTTCGTCCGGCCAGGAGCAACGTGCCGCCATTCGTCACCCATGCCCGCAAATTCGCCCAGACGCCGGATCCGACATGCGTCACATCAGAGAGCACGACGACTTTGATCCACTCGGGAACCGGCTTGTCGGCAAACTCCTCGCTGATGATATATGGCACCATATGGCGATCCGTGAACGCTCCGTAGAATGCATGCCAGTCCTGTAAAAGAGACCAATCACGAATTGTGTTCTGAACCAGATCGGAATGCGGATAGACCACGGCCACGGGGGAACGTTCGCTGTGGAGATGGAGAAGCGAGGGCGCCGTTTGAGCGGCCAGGCGGTTCATGGAGGCGACTGCGGCAAACTTGTCGCCCGGTTTCCAGTCCTTCTCAAGCAGGCCGAAAGAATACGGACCTTCGATATAAGGCTGCCATTTGAAGAAGGCAACTCCTGTCAAGCCGTGGGAATAGAGACTGTAAAGCTCGGCTGCGGCCTCAGGAGCTGGGCCGCCCAGTTTATTGGTTTCCATCACCCAGGGCGTAGGATGCAGCTGGGAGGCGAGATCGGCAAAATACGCTCCGAAGCGCCATGTAGGGTTGTAGGAATCGTAGGTGAACAGCTTGCTGTCGGGCTTTGTGAGAAGGAACCAGTTGCAACGGAATGTGACGCCCGGATCGTGATGCGGATGGATGAATTTATCTCCCGACGCCAGAGCCCCGGCCTTGTCATATTCGCTTTTCGCATGGGCGAGCCAGTCACGCTCGGAAAGATCCTTGAATTTCAGCCAGTGCCACCATGCTGCCCGTATCCAATCCGGCTGAGACGTGGCTGAGATTTTTCCTTTCTCATGTTTTTCAACATCCATCATTAAATGCGTATTGAAGGTGCCTCCTCCGACTCCTCCGGGGGGAGTCGGCATGGGCACACCCTCGAAATCGATGAGGGAACCATCTGCCTGCGCACCCCAGTCGGCCTTCAGTCGATCCATGGATCCATAAGTCGCTTTTAAATACCTGGTCCATCCTTCCCGCGCAGCGGCGCCATAGTCGATGAGCACCATATCGGCAACCTCATTGATCGTGAGTGTCGTGCTGTTGAATGGGTGAATCAACTGAGCCTTTCCCGGACCTTGAACGTAGTCGCTCAACGCCTGCATTGAGTCCTTGTTATTGAAACTGACATTGTAGAACTGTCGCCTCCCCGGGGTGCCATCCGCCTGGGCGGGGGCCCATGAGGGATCCGCCTTGGGAGCAACCTGGCAGTTGACTCCCTCATAGCCAAGTGCCGCAAGCGAGTCCGCACCCACCGCACCGTCGGCGAAATGTGCTTGAATCGTGTTGATTCCAGCTGCCGGCATTTGAAATAATTCCCGATGGGTTGGCAATGCCTTGAAGAGATCGTTCCCTCTCATTAGATAATCACGATGATTGAGCGGCGCGCGAATTGTGAGCGTGCTGGCAATAGGGAACGGATCACCAGTGCGGGGAGGAATGCGAACCTCATATACCCCCGGAGGCAAGGTCATGGGAGCGATGCGTGCCGTGCCGTCGGCAGAGAGGAGGATTTGTATGACGACTGGCAGATCCGTGTCAGGCACAATCGCTTTGGAATCATCTCCGGCCCTCACAATCACCCTGGCTGGCGAAGTGGCGAGTTGCTTCATCGCGTCGTCAAGATAAGACTGCTCTGTCTTGGAAAGTTCGCGCCGGCGGCCGATAAGCGCAGTTTCGCGGAGCAGGGCGTGCCCTGCTGGCAAGCCACGGACTTCCAGTGGCTGCATGGAGGCTTGGGGAGTGGCTGTTTCATAGCGCAAGTCAATGTCTTCGCCCGTATAGTATGTCCAACGGCCCGCGCCTGTGGTAAGTCTGCCGTCCAGGGCATGCAGGAAATACTCGCTTGTCGGATTCGCACGCAGGCTGATATTCAATGGACATGGGATCCACCACGCCGGACTGCCGGAGGTGTCGTTGATCGTCACAAGAACAACATCTCCCGTCGACGCGTCAAAGGAGGTGCAGACAGATAAATTCGAGTTGCCTTCCCTTGAGCCTTCAAAAAATGACTTCAGTTGAGACAGATCGCCTTTATTGAATTGCTCCGACGCTGCTTTGTAGATGGTTATTTTCTTATTGCTCGCACCACCGCCGAATCTGCCTTCCACATACACCTTTCCAGACAGTGACGCTGGAACCTTGTACACCCAGACTATTTCCGAGCCGTCGCAATATGTATTCCCGTCAGCAGCCACTGCCCACGCGATTTCAGGCTTCCTTGCATCCGGCGTCCAATTCGCGGCTCCTTTGAGGGAACTCACGGGATATGATTGCTCGAACAGCGTGAATTTGCTGCCGGGAGTCTTGATGCCCTGTCCGCGGCCAAACCATCCGTAAGCCCAGCGGCCTGCCTCAACCACATTGCTTTTCGCCTGAAAATCCTCCACATTGTTTGTTGCGGTTTGCGCAACGGACGCTGACGGCGATGACAGTGTGATGATTATAATCAGGATGGCGCCGATCCGTGGCAAATATTTTTCAGGCATATTCTTTTGTGATTCAGATTTCCCTGTTTTATTCAAGATCACGCCTCCTTTTTTATTACTATTTGGTTTTTTGAAGAAGCAGATAGAAGGTGTGCATCCGGCCCTCACGGTTATCTTTGCGTTCAACTGGATCACGGGCGGAAAGGGATGGGGAAATCTTAATGCCCTCCGGAGCGGCGGGAGAAATTTCAAGAGCCTCCTCGCTTCCATAAATCCCTATTCGCCAGGCCCCTTTGATATCAGCAGGCTCCAGCCTGGGCAGGATTACTTCCATCCGTGTGTCAATGCTGTCCTTTGAAAGTTCATTCCTGTCCCCATCCCGGTCGACAAGCATTGCCGCACTATTTTGATCGGCAAGATGCACCGCCAGGACAATCCTGTCACCGCAGTCAAAACCTTCCACGCTTGACTTGGTCTTATCGATTTCAGTCTTCAACGAGGGGGTTGTCTCCCATTCTACGTATGGTTTCACCTCGGGTCCATCAAGCAGTTTTCCAAGCGTCAGCAGTGCTTTTCCATGGTGGCTGGGCTTGTCACCGGTATAGAAGGACCAATTGTAGCCATATGCCTTGGGATCGTCAGGACTCCAATATGCAAAATGGAAAATGCGATAGCGATCCTTGGCCCATCCGTGCGAAAGAGCCCAGTGGAAAAAGCGAGGGTAGTTATTGGGGACAAACGCGGGATTTGGATCGGCCCCTAATTCTGTCTGCCAGATCGCAACATCACGTTTGTCCCTGGCAATCCGGTCATAGAGGAACTGCCAGGAGGAAAGTGGATAGTAATGGATGTCGAGCACGTCCAGGGTATCCCATGCCTTGTTCTGGTCCAGGATTTGCAGGTAGTGCTTCATCTTGCCGTTGCAGGGATAGCCGCCATATACCACCTTGGCACCATGCTGCCTTATGATTTTAGCTGCGGGCAGGTGGATGGTTTGCATGTAATCATCCATGCTTCCGTACCAGAATCCGGTCAGTCCCAGATCATTCGCCTCGTTCCAGATCTGGAAGTAGCGGACATTATACGGGGGATTGGACAGGAAGCCCACTACTTTTTCCACATAAGCCTCCCAGTCACCTATGTTTTCGGGTGGGATTTGTCCAGCCTTCAATACCTCTGTTCCGGTTTTGCCGGTTGAAATGTCAGTGACAATCGCCTTGCGTTCATCAATTTTCTGTCCAGGTTCCCACGCCTGTACATCATATTTTTTCCCAGCTACGGTAAAGCTCCAGGCCTTTTTCCTGGCCGCCCATCCGGTGGAGTAGCATAAGACCGGCAACAACTCAACCCCCCTGTTCTGGTGCTCCAAAACCATCCTGCCCCAGTCGTCCAGTTGTTTTTCATTCCATTTCCCGGGTTCGCCCTCTATGGCTCTCCACGCAAAGTCGAGCCGGTCGAACGTCAGATATCGGGCGAGATCTTCGCCCCTGGCTTTCCCCTGCTGGTTGACGCCAAGGAACTGGGAGAACATCCCCCTGTCCTTGTTCACGTCTTCCGCAGATGCGGGAAGGGACATCAAGGTCGATGTGATTATAAGGCCTCCAAGAAAAAAACAGTTCTTGAACATCATGGACATTTGGTTTATTCTCATGGAGAACCCCTCTTTAAATATATGTCATTTCAAATTGAAAGCTGACAGGAAGTATCGTTCGTTAAAGGGTGATGGCATCACATTTTTTGCTCCATTGATCCGGGGCGGAGTCCAATCTTCCGTATGCCCGTCCGCGTGGACAGACAAGGCAGTCGAGTGGTATATCAGCCTGGTATTGGACTCGCTCACCCCGGTGGGGCCGTGCCACGAATATAGGCCTAATTCCCCCAGGAAGATTTTTCCGGGAAGATTTCCCGCTATTGGGTATCCGGAAGAACCCGGTCCAAACATATTTAAAACCACATGCCGATCCGTCCATCCCCATGAGTTCGGTCTTGGCAGGAAATAACTGGAATGTATGACTCCAGCCGGATTTTTCCATAAGCTTTCCTTGTTATCTGCCTCATTGGATGCCTTGTCGTTGGGACAAAAATAAGTGCTGGTTTTTTCGAGATAACCATTGCCGTATAAAAAACCGATGCCAACCCAGGTTGTAGCATATGTTATATGGGCGCCAGCCTCATGGATCTGGAAAGCGGCCCTGCTGTCGTCCGAGGCGTATGAAAAAGAAGAAATGGACACCTGCTTAAGATTGTTTGTGCAGACAATCCGCTGTGCGGAAGTCTTGGCGTTCTTCAGTGCCGGCAGGAGCATCGCAGCCAGGATTGCGATGATCGCAATCACGATCAGCAGTTCGATCAATGTGAAGGCCAGGTTGCCTGAAAGACGGTGCGGCAGGGGCTGTTTTTTCCAGCGGAAACACCGGGCAGGGCAAGGATCCCTTTCATTTTTCATATTACCATTCCTCCTATGATTATTTTTATATATTCATAGCTGATTATATCATGGTTACACGCATGCGTCTATTCAAGTTTCAGAGTTTGCCCCACGTTTCTCCTTTCTGAAACTTATCGAATATCCATACATCGTATTGTTCCTTTTGAATTTTATAGAAGTATTTTCCGGCGCGTTGACAAGCACCTCCAGTTTTTTTCCGTGTTTCTTCCATGCAACGGAAAGTCCGCCGTTTGCAGTGGCGACTCTGCCGCATGCGTGATCAAGTCCGGATATTCGTGGAGATATTATGAATTTCCCGCCTCCTGTTTCCGACTGGTGGATTCCAAGTATCAGGCGTGGATAATAGTAAAGCGGCAGAGACGACCAGCCATGCGCGTGGCTGCGCGTCTGACCAAAAGTCTCCCATACTGTCGTGGCACCTGCGGAAAGCATTGCAGCATACTCTTTCCGTATTGAGGCAAGGATTTCCTTTTCCATTCCAAGCTGTTCGAACAGTTCATATGCAAACAGCATTACGTACGGCGTACCGAACCGGGCCATGTCTTTCCGGGCCCTGAGGACGTTTTCAAGCGCGTGTTTCCTCATTGACGGCGCGGCTATGCCAAGAAGCAGCGACATCAGGCTGGTATGCTGTGAGCATTTGGTTCCGGGAAGTCCGTCCTCATGTATGCTGTCCGGATATGATTTCATTTTCGAATTCCACTGCCGGTTCAAGGCGGAAGAGAGACTGGCGCGGAGTTTTTTTAACTTGATGATGTCGGCTTTCCTTCCAAGTTCGCCCGCACACTTCATTGCGGAATCAATCGCTGCGACATACAGGAACGAATTATGCAGTACGATCCGGTGTTTGTCGTCGATGTCGGTCCAGTCGAAGAAATTCCAGAAAGGCGCCTCGAATAGTCCGTCATCGTTTATGTAATCCCTGGCGCCATCGATGTTCTTCCTGAGCCAGCCATATGATTCGCGCAGGAACTTCCTGTCGCCGGAATGCCAGTAATAATCCCATGCCATCAGCCCCCATGAAAAGCTGACCACCGGAATGATCACGTCCCATGTCGACGGCACCTGGCATCCTGTCATGGGAAGACGTTCCAATGATTCGCCTCCGAGCCGGATTGAGCGTTTCACGATGTCTTCTGATCCGAAGGCTCCGAGGGCGAAAACAGCCTCGTTGCGCGCATCGGCGAGCCACAGGGTCTGCTCATACAGGGGGCAGTCGGTGAAAGTGTCCTCCATGCATAGCTTAAGAGTCCGTGCGGAAATATCCCATATCCTGTTGAGCTTGTCGTCGCTGCAGGAGAACGAATCCATATTCCCGACAGGGTACGTCGATTCGATGAGGCCGATGTTCCGGATTTCCACCGGAGAGCGCTGCCTGCGGATCGTGATGAAGATGTAGCGTCCGGATCTTCTTTTCAACGAGACGAACTTGTTGCGTCCGTCCTTGCAGACATACCTCATTCCATTGCGGTATTCGAGGGTATGCTGGACTTTTCCTTCCGGGGAGATGTATTCCACTTCAAAAATATCAAGAACTGTTCCTGCCGCCGCCGAAATGTCAAAGGAATAATATCCTATATTCTGTTCCCCGAGATCAAAGACCAGCTCGATGTCGCCGTCCGGGCTGGGGCGGATCACTGTCGCCTCCGATGAAGCGCCCATGCAGGCGTACGGATTGTCGATTAAATCCGAAGCCGGGGCGCCCACCTTGCGGTTGATAAAGAATTCGTATGGATTTTCAAGAAGCATTTCAGCTGCGGGATACTGGCGCATCCTCCCCGCCGCCTCTTTCATAAGGCTATTGCGATCCTTGACACGTTCAAGCATCTGGTCGGCCGCTTCCTTGTACGCCCCGGCTATTTTTTCCTTTTCCGGAAGTTTCTGGGTGGCAAATTCAATGTCGCTCCTGCGATATCGGCTTTCCTCGAACGGGATATGGCACCATGGATTTTCATGTTTTGGATCCAATACGTTCCTTAAGCTGACCTCTGAACTTCCAGGGAATGAAATGACCGCCTCCTTGCGATGGCCGAAGATTCCGCAGTGTGGCGGCCCCCCCATGACAACGCCCAGCACGAGATTCTCGCCGCTGTGCAATTTGAAGATGTTGTTTTCAGCCTTTTGTCCATTAACCGTTACAGCAAATGAATCCGATTTTATGGTTATGTTCTCGTTCCTATCCGAATGGATTATTGCCGCCACCGCTCCCGCGTTGCTGGTGAATCCGTTCGACTCGATGATGCCTGGGTGGTTGATCCGTGCAAGCGGGAATGTGTAGGCGGGATATTCGCGTCCGACAATATTCGCCCCGCAAAAACTTTTCATGGAGAACGGTCTTTGAGTAAGCAGTTTGACATCCCGCGGCCTCAGATTTTTCCACGGGCCTTCGGATGCGCCAAACCTTTCAACCGCCGCTCCGTACTTGAAGGATTCCTTCCGTGCATCATAGATTTCGAACGCCTCCATCTGGATGCATGCCTTTGGAGTATTGACCAGGAGAGGAGCGAAGTCCGACACCTCCCATCCACGGTCCGTATGGATCTTTTCCACGGAACCGTCTTCCATGGAAAGCGTAAGCTCTGCGAGGAGCCCGGGCGTAACGGAGACCTGCCTGAACGTCCCGCAGCCGAAATACCTTGCGATGACACAGATGATGTTTTTGCCGGCGATCAGATACGGGGAGATGTCTAGTTCATCATACCGGTAGTGCTCAGGCCAGCTGCGGCACGGACCGTCGTTTATCCATTCTCCGTTCACATAAAGCCGATACCAGCTGTCGGCCGTTATTTTGATGACTGCATGCCTGGCAGATCCGGCGGTGAAGCTTTTTCGGGCGATGATGGACTGGTTATATTCCTGGAAGTCTGCTTTCCTCTTCCATATCCATTTGCCGCCTATGTCAATCTCCTGTTTTTTTTTTTTCATTTGAAGATGAGCTCCCTCAGGAATTCCGTAGATTTAACGGCGTCCTGCGCATTCAATATTTTCCTCAGTTCCGACTTGTCAATCCTCCCGGCGACTTTTTCGAAAGTCATGAGCCACTTTATGCTTTGCTCGACAGCCTTGACGCTGTCCTCGCGATAGGGATACTGGTCGACCGACATCCATCCGGAATATCCGCTCGCCTTAAGCCAGTAGAGAAGCTCGATGTATTCTATCGTATGGACGGATCCTGTGATCATGTCATCATCCCACAGGCGGTAGTTGTCGTTGAAGTGCGTGTGGAAGAGCTTCCCCCTCTCAAGCGCAACAACTGCCGACTCCGCCATGTTCTCGTATGCCATCAGGGAATGTCCGGTGTCTATTGTAAGCCCGACATTGTCCGCTCCTATGTCTTCAATCAGGAGAAGGGTGCTGTGGACGTTCGATATGAAGCTGTGGTTCCTCGGTTCCTTGGGCTTGTATTCCAGGGACAGCTTTATTTTTCCTGCGCGGGATGCGCATTCACCAATGCCTTCAATAAGCCATTTCCTCGTCTGCCTGTAGTCCGACTGCATTGGATAGTCATAACCGTCCTGTCCGTTCCAGATGTTCAGCAGGCTGCAGCCTAGCTGTTTTGCGGCATCCACCATGGAGATTGTTTCATCAACCGCAGCTTTCCGTATTCCCTTGTCGGCGGATGTGAATGCGCCTCTGCCCCAGATCTCCTTCCCAAAATGGTTTGGAATGATCGAGGAAGCCTTCAATCCGTGTTTCTTCAGGAGTCTTTTTATCTCCCCGGAATTTCCCGCAGCCAGGTCGGCTCCGGAAATCAGTTCCACTCCGGAAACCCCTTTGATTGTCGAAAGCCTCTTGAAGAGTTCTTCAGTCGTGTATCCCTTGGAATAGCCGGACGGCATGTACCTGTCGCAGCATGATCCGACATTCGCCAGAATTACAGAATAGTCGAACATAATATTTCCTTTCTTTCCTGTAAAATTATCCTTTGCTGCTTGTAAATTAATCCAGTGATTGGATATTGGCAATGGGAAGGAAATCCAATAATATGGCGATATCGTCCAATTTAATTGAACAGTATGGGCATATGTCCTTTAAGCCTGGAAGCCATTGCGAAGGGGAATATGGCGGATGGATCCTGAACATGACCCTCCGTGGAGAGGTGCTTATGCTGCATGACGACGGGGATCATCTATTCCGGGGAGGGGAGGTTTTGATTTCAAAGCCGGGGCCGTTGGCCTGGAGAGTCCCCTCCAAAGATGAAGTTGACGGGGCGTCCGGCAGGAAATGGGAGGTTGTGTGGTTTCACCTGTATACGAACGAAGAGATACTGGGTCTTCTGAAATACCCTCCGACCTGCGGAGATTTCTCCATTCTCAGGCTGTCCCGGAGAAACCGGCTACAGGTGTCCCGCGCGCTGCTGAAGGCGTACCGGATCAAATCATCCTTTATTCCCTCCCTTGAAAAGCTGGCCTTCCATTCAGTGAAGGAGGCTCTTCTGTGGTGCGCATACGACCACGGATGGAATACCGGAGGGACGGATCCGCGCCTTGAAAGGGTCCTTGCGTTCATGGGTGCGAGGATCAGCAGCGACATCATGGTGGAGGATCTTGCAAAGGTGGCCGGTATTTCACGTTCGGGTTTCATGGCGATGTTCAGCCGCGAGTTCGGGATCTCCCCGATGGCGTATCTTGAAAAGAGGAGGATGGAACGCGCCCGCGAACTCCTGGGATCCGGCATGATGTACGTGAAGGAAGTGTCCGCCCAAGTCGGATATTCGGATCCGATCTATTTTGCCAGACGATTCAAGTCCATCATGGGAATGCCGCCGCGCGAATGCAGGAAATCCCATAATTGAGGCAATTGCAAAAGTCTGAAAGAACTTGAATGCGGGGAAGGGAAAACCTTTTAAGGAAAGGTTCTTCC
>JBAQUG010000388.1:0-4000 GCA_049297395.1 Victivallales bacterium
CTGAACCAGCACAAAAACCCGAAGTTCCCAAGCCCGCGTCTATCACTCCAGCAATTCCTGAAAAGAAGCCCGGACCTGCGATGGCCGCCAAAGTGGCGGAAGCTCCTGCGAAGTCCGCAACACAGGAAACAAGGATTCCAGAGTTTCCCTCAAAAGACATGAAGGAATCTGCTCTTTCAGGAATCCTTGAATTCGAAGAAGAACCCGAACGGGAAACCGAGGCAAAGCCTCCCGCAAAAGTCTGGACTCCACTTCCCCCTCCTCCACCACGCGAACCTACGGAATTTGAAAAGAATGCACGTGAAATGATTGTCAGGATTTGGAGCTGGATCGTCGTTGGAGAAGAGCACAGGCCGAGGAATGTCTCATTCGAATACGCCGTCGCAAGCGTATGGCTCCTCCGTTCTTCAATCCTTATAATCCTTACCGGCATCGGATTCTTCCTGAAATACTCCATAGAGAACAACCTTATCGGTCCATACGGGAGGATTGCCATCAGCATAAGCGCCGGACTTGTGATGCTGATCGCCGGAATCAAGCTTGCCGGAAAGAAGTACCACATAATCGCACAGGGACTCCTGGGCGGCGGTCTTGCCACCCTGTACCTGAGCATATTCGCAAGCTACAAAATCTACAAGATCCTGCCTGATGCCAAGCTTTCCTTCGCGCTGATGATACTTATTACGGTAGCATCTGCGATCATCGCTGTCAGGCTCAACTCCATGCTCGTGGCGATATTCGGCATAATCGGCGGCTACTGCACACCGATAATGCTCAGCACCGGCACCGCCGACTTCCCCGGTCTCTTCTCCTATACGCTGATGCTCGGAGTCGGTGTCATAGCTGTTGCCAAGTACAAGGACTGGAAGATACTCAACTCACTGAGCTTCGTGTTCACGTACGGCCTCTACTGGGCTTCAATGGACAAGTTCTATGACAAGCAGGAAGACTTCACGGTCGCCATCAGCTTCCTGTCGCTGTTCTTCCTGCTTTTCGCCGCCATTCCAATCATGAACAACATAGTCCACAAGCAGAAGTCCAACGCCCTTACCCTGTTCGGGATGTTCCTCAACGCGGCCGCCTTCTTTCCTTCGGCCGCCTATCTGATAAACGATCTCTTCGAACGCAAATGGGTCGCCACGGCCAGTCTGGGACTCGCCGTGTTCTACATACTTCAGATACTCTTTTTCCTGAACAGGAAGTTAACCGACAGGAACCTGCTTGTACTCCTCACGGGCTTCGCATCGTTCTTCATAACGCTGACGATACCGCTTGTCCTCTCGGATGAATGGATAACCACGGCCTGGTCCATCCAGGCTGTCATATTCCTCTGGATGAGCTGCAGGATGAAGAGCAACTTCATACGGATGATCGCCTATGTGCTTTATTTCCTGGCGTTCTCGCACCTCTTCCTCTTTGACTTCCATAATAACTTCGTCGTTGCGAAGAACCTGGACTATTTCAATGAGATGCTTACCCGTCTCATGACTTTCGGCTCCCTTATAATATCCATGGCGCTGGGGTACAGGCTTCTTAAAGCGGAAAATGCCGGAACAGGAATCATCTCCACCGAGAACGACACGAAGGAATTCATCCCGAAGAACTTTTCAGCCGGCATGTTCGCCGGGCTCGGCGCCATCCTGCTCTTCATCTACCTTCACTTTGAATTCTATTACATGAGCAGGACTTTCTACCAGCCTTGCCAGATGCCGCTGCTGACGCTGATCTGGACTGCCGCGACAATCATTTCGGCACTCGCCTATTCAAGATCATCAAAGAGCCTCTACCTGACGGTATCAGTCATTCTCGCGTTCGGCCTCCTTTTCAAGGTCTTCATTTTCGATCTAGCCTTCTGGAACTTCTCCATCGACCACCTATGGTTCCCGGTGAATTCACTTGCCGAAGAGGCTTCAATGCGGTCAATTGACTTCATCCTGATCGTCGGGACATTCGCATGGGCCTTCACATTATTCGGTGGCAGGACAAAGGACGCCGCGAAATTCTTCGGAGTCCTCTCGCTGGCGATGCTCTTCATCTATCTCACGCTTGAACTGAACACGTTCCTGAACTACAAGGCCCCGCTGTTCCGTGCCGGAGGAATTTCGATTCTGTGGGGGCTTTTCGGACTCTCGTTCATCCTCGGTGGAATAATCAAGGATATCAAGGCGCTCAGGTACGCCGGACTCGTGCTCTTCACGGTCGTAGTCCTGAAGGTCTTCTTCTCCGATCTCAGCAGGCTCTCGCAGCTTTCAAGGATCATTGCCTTCATATCGCTTGGACTCGTCGTGCTTGCCGGCTCCTTCGTATACGTTAAGTTCCGCGAATCCTTCAATACCGACTCAAAACCCAGGGAAGCCAAGGATGAAAAAAAGACTTGATGTAATCGCCTTTTTAATAATTTCCTTCTCGATGACATGCTTCCTCTCCGCGTTGGACATAAAGGAGGATTTACACTATTTCAAATCTGTTCCCGCCCCAACTGGCTCCCCCGACCTGCTGAGGATAGTTCTAGACAGCGACATCTATGACTCGACCGGCAATTCATTGGAGGACATCAGGATCCTGGACGGCAAAGGCTCAGAGATCCCGTACATCCTCAAGATGGACAAGACGACCGAGACTGAACCTGAATACGTCTACAACGCCGCAAAAACTGTTTCACTGAAAAAACTCGACGACAACAGGATCGAGATTTGCATCGAGATTCCCGGAGACAGGCAGGCCGTATCAGGACTGACGATAAGGACTCCGTCAAAGAACTTCGAGAAGCAGGTCACCGTCGAAGGAAGTCCAGACATGTCCGCATGGAATCGCGTCAGCTCTGACCAGACAATTTTCGACTATTCCGAAGTCACGCCGATCTCAAACAGTTCCGTAAAATTCCCGTCCTCGGAAATGAAATACTTCAGGCTCTCGATCGCAAACTTCAGCGAGAACAGGAAATCCCCGAGGACGGAGTTAATCAACGAAAAGAGGCAGGGCGGAGATTTCAGCCGAATCGAGAAAATGAGCATCAGTTCCGAACATCTTAAAATAGACGCGATCGGATTCCTGGCAAAGTCCGAAAAGATAGTAAGGAGCAAGGTCCGCACGCATGAAATACCGGCCCTCGGCTTCTCCACTAAAGAAGTCAAAGGCAATACGGAAATTACATTCTCCACAATGCGGGAACCACTCGACCACCTTGTCCTCGAAACAACTTCAGTCAACTTTTCCAGGAATTTCAAAATTGCAGTAAGCCCTGACGGAAAAGACTGGAAGGATATTGGCTGCGGATGCCCGGAAAAAATCACCAGCATCGACCTGGCCGGATATAAGGAGACCAATCTTTCAATACCTTTGGATTCGACCCGTTCCAGGCATTACAGGTTCACGATCAGCAATGGAGACACACAGCCACTTAAACTTACAGGTGTAAAGGCTTTTTCTGCGGTCAATTTCCTGGAGCTGATAAACAGCAGGGACACCTCCACGGACGGACTTTCAGTCTATTATGGCGGTACGGCAATCCCCTTCCCTTCATACGATACCAACGAAATCCTCGGCAAGCTGAAGAACCCTTCATTCCTTGAGCTGACGCCAGGCGCCCAGCAGGACAATCCCGGATACAGGCCAGGCCCCAGGTCCAGTTCCTTCCTCAACAGCAAAACCCTTTTCACGGCAGCGGTCATCCTCATGGTGCTGATCCTTTCATTGACCCTCTTCAAATCATTCCGGAAAATAGAGTCCATACCAAGCGAGAAGTGACAGAATGAACAAGAAAAGAAATCCTGCGCTCATGAACTTTGAATATTTTCTTTTCCTGTCCGTAAACTCGCTAGTCCGGAGCATTCCGCTCAGAGCCGGATACGTTCTTGCGGACATCTTTTCCCGGATATTTTATCTTTTTGACACACGACACAGGAAACGGATCATCCAGCACCTGGTCCATGCCGGCGTTGCAAGGGACGAAAAGGAAGCATCGGGCATCGCCAAAAAGAATTTCGCCCATTTTGCGAAG
>JBAQUG010000389.1:0-16893 GCA_049297395.1 Victivallales bacterium
CATCCCAGACTTCCGATGGTTTTTCCGCAGTGGCGAAACCTGCATCGGCCTTCATTCCCGAGCCTAGCGCATCCATGACAATCAGCCCTTCCTGGAGTCCGTTCTTGGTGATTATCTTGCGGGCAAACACGCCCTTGTCGGAGGCGGTCGCCGTGCGCTTCACGCCAAGGTCGGTGAACAGCCTTTCAAGAAACTCCTTTCCCATATCCTGTATCTTCCAGATCCCGGTTCCGCCAAGATCCCTTCCGTATCTCCAGAAGGTTGAGCCAAGCACGATAACTTTCCCTTTGCCAAGCGTCCGCATACCGACAGCAACGGTTCCATCCTCCCATCTTGCAAGGGCGACTGTGCCTTTTGACAAAGGCTCCAATCCCACGCTCACATCCTTTGCGGATTGAGAGTCCTTCCAGTCAAGGGCGCTGCCTTCCCCTTCAAACTCCTTCCCTTCCCACCCCTTGAAGAGCGGCAATTCTTTTTCGAATTTGATCTTCCCTTTTTTGCCGAGGGCAAGAACCTTGAAACCGGTCAATTCGCTGATCGGCCAGGAGTCCGGCTCCAAAATGCCGTGCCTTCCGCTGTTGTGCAATGCCACGAACGTTCCGCCCTTTTCCACGTATTTGCGGATGCTGTCAATCGTGTCCTGCCCCATGAACATTGTGTCCGTGTCGAAAAGAACCGGATAATCATCCGCCATGCCTTTGGCGAGCATCGTCTCGGTCACATATACATTGTCGTAATGGCAGGCGTGCAGTTCGCCCCGGCCAATGTCCCATTCCCCCATGCTATGGAACAGGTAGCCTAAAAGCGCACTGCGGGATGAACAGAGAATGGCGATATCGGGCTTTTCAGGAAGATATTTCCCGACTAATTGGATATTGCGCTTGTTCTTCGTGAACCAGCCGGTCTTTTTCTCAACTTCAAAATAATAGTAGGGATCCCGCCAAAGCATGTGGCTTCCCTCGCCGTTGATCAATATCCAGCTGAGCATCCTGGTTATTTGAGCGGTGAAGGTGGCAGGTTTATCGATGCCATGGATACCTGAAGCCTCACAGGAGCCGTAAAACCCGCCGGCATATCCCATTCTTGAATTAAATGGGCGGTAGGAAGACTCAAACCCCGTATCCTGCATGCTGCCGCCAAGGCGGCTCAGCGCATCGCCCTGGCCGTCTTTGACCTCATTGCTTGCCGCGCATACCGCAAAGGGCCTGTCCGGCTCAATGCTGCGGGCGTATTCCATTGCGCCTACCTGGAGGGAATTAAACGCGTAAAGCTGCCATTCCAACATGTCCACATACCTTGCGTTCTGCTGCTTTCCAAGATATGGATAGCCCTGCGGCTTGGTCGTCGTTAAAAACACAGGACCCAGGATGCGCCCGCCAGGGGCGGATAATCCAAGACGGTTGACTCCGCTGGTCAGCAGACCGGTCACTTTCAGTGCGAATGGGCCATTATATGGGTTGGTCTTTGATTTGAATTTTCCAAGGGCCTTTCCATTCAGCCAGGCCTGGTATTCCTTCCATCCGCCGTTGTTGATGTTGCAGACCAGATACATGTCCTTCCCGACGTTTTCCTTCAGCCATTGCTCGGCGTCAAAACTAACCCTCCAGAACGCAGGCCCGGCAGGCAGGATGAACATCTTCCTCGACGGCACCTCTTCAACCGGGATCCAGCCAGGGACGGAGTCCGGCGGCATTTCAGTCTGGTCTGCATCAGCCTTTTTCCAGAGCCAGTTGTTTTTTATCCGCAGGCATTTGCCATTCATGTCCCCGAAGAAGCCGTTGATGTCCTCGGGCAGTTCCACCTCGTTCCAGTCCTTGAAATGGCCGGAGGCGCCATACCACCGTTCTCCCAGATCCTTCAAACTGTATCCGCGAACTTCCCGCAGCCATCCGCGGAACCCTTCCCGTCCGGCTGCGGAATAGCCAAGGTGGTCGTGCTGTCCTTTGCCGAAGCAGGATTCGTAAAAGTAGTCGCTGCAATACAACTGCAATCCTCCCAGAACATTCCGATCCTTGTAGCGCAGCAGCACGTCCTTCAGGAACTTCAGGCTTGTCTGGCTCCTTTGCTCCGGCGTAATGCCGTAGCTCTCGGGATTGGCCAGGTAAGGATTGAGGGAAATCTCCGTAGGACTGCTGTCTGAATCCTGGTCAATGCACTCCGGCCATTTGTTCCTCGCCCAGGTCGGCCAGACGCCGGTGCTGATGGACAGGGAAAACATCTGGTCTGCTTTTTCACAGATATCCGCATCCGTATCCCATACCGATTGAAAACTGTCCGCCCCCGGCGCAGAACTGCCCAGAAAAACAGACGCCGACCCCATTAATCCTCCAGTGAAGAACTTTTCCACAAACTGCATGCGGGGACCGTTCAAATACTTGTTTTCAGGATGCAGGCCCAAAGTGTATGCCTGGAACGCGCGCAGGTCGTAGAAATCAAGGAACATCGGATACTGTTTCGCCGGCTTGAAAACGGCTTTTCCTGAACTAAGTCCTCCATCTTTTTTCATGCTGGAGATGGATTCCTGTTCATCTTTCCCGCCAAAGACCATGACCCGGTTCCTGTTTCTTCCTGCGATCAATGCCCCATAAGGCGGATATAGATGGACAGGTACGCTGATTGTCTCCACAAAGAGCCAGCCGCTTTTTATATTGACCGTTTTCTCGACATGACTGCCTTTTGCCTCCCAGAACATGTCCGCGAGCAGCTTGCCAAGCAGAATGTCGGCCTTCTCCTCGCTCTCGCAGATGAACTCGCTGCGTTGCGGCGTGATCGTCGCCTCGACCTTGCCATAACCGCGCAAGTCTGTAGTTTCAGCATCTGCTTTTGCATTCCAACAGGAAAGCATTATCACCGCCATTCCGGTTCCCGCAAAAAGGCCCAATCCATTCTTCGCCCATTTATTGATCTGCTTTGTCATCATGTTGTCCTTTCGTCTTTTTATAATTGAGCCAATTTCAAAATTGGCGAAGGTAGGGCGCGTTCTCCGTAACGCGCCGCCTCAAAACGGACGGCTCGGAGAGCCATCCCTACCTTGGATTCGGCAATTTTGAAATTACCTCAATTAAATTGTATTTTTAGAAAACTCACAAGCCAGAGGCTTGCACTGCTTCAAATCAGAATTTGCCATGCTTCAGTTTCTGAACCAGTTGGCGCCGTTTTCATAGGAAGCGGCCTTCCATCCAGGCCCCCCCAGGGAGGCTCCCAGTCCGATGATTGGCGCCCTTACCTCCTCGATATGCGCATCGGCGAACAGTATGTTCATTGACTTGAAGTGGGGATAGCGGACGAGACGTATGCTTCCAACGGTAAAAGGAACGGTGCCGAGTCCATCGACTGGGGTAAAACATGATCCTATCTGCCAATAATACGTATTTTCCATCATGAGGTAGAGCTTCGTCGGATTGGAGATCTGGCTGAGCTTCGCTCCTATGGCCATGTGGTAGTACTCGTTGCTGGTGTCAGTCGTGCCTGTGGTTCCATAGCTGGTAGCTTTTTCTCCTATACTATAAGAGCAGCGCCATTCCTGGACTTTATTTTCAGGGCAGTTCCATATTCCAAGACCCCCTACGTTGGTGTTGCCTGGCATATTGAAGTAATTGCCTATTTCATCCATCCACGGATGGCTCCAATCGGGAAGGCATGGAAGAGGGAATTGGTCGCCATAATCCGATGCGTATGAATAGAATGAAGCTCCGAGCTGCTTGAGGTTCCCATTGCATACCGTCCGCCTCGCCATGGACTTCGCCGACATCAATGCCGGCAGCAGCATGGACGCCAGGATTGCGATAATCGCAATCACCACGAGCAATTCTATGAGCGTGAATGTTTTTTTCATTTTTATCTCCCTTCTTCTGTTTCTCCATCGATCTGATTGCAAAATACAGGAAACCGTTGCTGCGTGAACATCTCCTGCTGATGTTCACGGATTCAGTGTCCTCATTTCACAGTCCTATGTCTTAAGCGCATGCAAATTCCTGTAAGCTTGGAATTCAAGAACCCGGGCACGCCGTGGTGCTCCTCTCGACGAATCTTGGCTTTATGCGCCAGAGCTCGAAGCGGGATCTGAGCCTTTCGTTTGAGATCTTGCCGATGAGCATCTCGGCGGCGGCGGCTCCGACCTCCATCAGGGGCTCCCTGATCGTGGTGATGTTAAGATGCCTGAAATGGAAGTGATCATCCGCGCCGACCACTGAAAGCCGCCGCGGCACTTCAATTCCATTCTCCCTGAAGACCTCGAGCATTCCGGCAGCATAGCTATCATTTACGGCGGCAATACCGGTTTGGTCACGGTACTTTTCGAGGATGATCTTCCCGGCCTCCCTCCCTTCTTTCATACCCTGATCGGGGAGGCAGCCCAGTTTCCTGCCATATCTCAATATCATATCGGCGGAGAATTCCATTCCAGCCGAAGACAAGGCCCGCCTGAAACCCTCGATTCTTTCGTCCAGCCAGGGGACATTGAAATCTGGAACCACGTAGAGCAGCCTCCTGTGCCCCTTCTTCAGGAGATATTCCGCAGCCATGAAGCCGAAGCATGTCTGGCTTATTCCAACCATGTCGGCGTCCGGCAGCCTTACGTCAATAGATGCCACTACAAATGGAATTCCGTATTTCTTCAAAGCGAATACGTTGCGCTGGGTCAGCTCCATGGAATAGCCGGACAGGTAGATCAGCCCAGCCGGGCTTGAGCTTTTCAAGAGGGTGGAAAGGCGTTCATCCAGGCTTGCTTCGGGGGATATGTTTGTAAAAGAGGCCCGTCCATTAGGAAGCAGCCTGGAGATTGAATCTTCCATTCCATGCAAAATCTGGGTGAGTGGATTCCGGTTGAAATTAGGATCCTCGATGAAGAGGGAGGCTACTATTGCGATCTCCGTGGCGTCCTGCACCGGATCCGCTTCTCCGGCATTTTCATGCAGGGAGGCTGCGTTCACATCCCGGGCAACGACTGTTCCGCTCCCCTGCCGCCGTACCAGTATTCCGGCGTTGGCGAGGGATGTCAGAGCCTTGCTGACAGTGGTTCTGTTAACTCCTAATTCCTTGGCCAATGTCATTTCAGGGGGGATGGTATCACCAGCCTTGTATGCGCCGGAGGCAATCAGCGATTTGAAATGACTCACCAGGAGTTCCTGTTTTGTTGTTTTTTTCAGGAAACTGGATTTCATAGCATTATCTCCGCTTAATGATGCTCATTTATGACATATTATATGGGATTATCGTGTTATTGTCAAGTATGAGATGATAAAATATATTAAAGTTGATGATTATTTATAATAATGACTCATCATTTAGGTTTTTCTCGGTTCGCCGTCTGGTCGTCGCTGTCGGGATTGTAGAGTTCTGGCATTTTCTGGTAGAATAAATCATGAAAAGAGTGATTTTGCATTTTATTTTTAGTACGGATTAAGTAAACAACATAGTTTACTGAATACGTACCCGCATTCGGGGTTTATCGTCGCGCCGTCCGGGTCAGGCGGCTGATGAACTCATCCGCCTCCCCGTCCGCCGCAATCTCGGTAGTGGCGCAAACGCCCCGAGGTGAAAGAGCTGAAAAAAGCTCATCCGCCTCATCCTGGAAAACATATGTAAATATCCTTTTCCCCCTGGACTGGATCAGCTTGAGGGCTGGAAGAACCTCCATCGCCCTTGTTCCAGGATCGGAACCAACTTGAACCCCGTCGAGTCCTTGCAATCCAAGCAGAAATCCATCCAGATGCTGCTGGCTCCGCGTACCGTCCAAATGGAAAATAGTGTAATCATAGAAATCACACATTTCCCGGAATTCCTCCTGGAAGAACTCCTTGTACATCTCAGTGGAAAGCATGATGGAAAGGTCGTTCTGGAGGATCCCCGTCTTCCCGGGAGACCAGACTCCAAGCCATGTTGACGTGCCATTGCCGGACGAACCGATTATCCTGTAGATCCGGTCATAGCATGATTTCATTATGTCGAGCATGCGGCGGATGACCTTCTTCACCAGCTCCGGACGTTCAATCATTTCAAGCATCAGGACATCCGCTCCAACCATCGCCGCCAGATTGTCGCCTATGCCGCCCAGATCGGGGACAACCGGAATTGTCGTCCGCTCCTGCGCCATCCGGAGGCAGCAGTCCTCGACAAGACGCCACCAGCGGTTGTCCGGATCCAGCTTCAAATCCTTCAAGTCATCAAGCTTGTCTGTGCAGGGATGAAACCAGACGGTGTCCGGCTGGAATTCCACCCCTGAACCCAGAAAAGTACTCAGCATGAGAGGGCCAAGGGGAACACGCATGGACGGCAGGGAATCACCAAGGCATTCCTGGCTTGCAATGTTCCTTTTTGCCCTCAACATCAGCACGTCGGGATCGCTCCAGTACTTGGTCAAATCGGCCTGCTTAAGCGACAGCAGGTATTTATCCTCCTGGCTGTCAGCCGGTTTCTGCCGCGACATAATCACCAGAGGGCGGTCGCGGTTCTCCATTTTCCAGAAACTGAGATGCCTGCCCTTCCGCTCTTCCATTGTATATTCCATCAATCCTTCCTTTTTATCCTTATCTTGAATTCAAACCCAATAATCCATTCATCCAACAATCCATCCATCCGTCATCCTGTGGGATGACACTGGTCTCTTCCCTTGTTTTTAACAGGAAGCAGACACCAGCACCTCGATTTCCCGCAGGTCATCTGCGAATAGTTCAGCAACAGCATATTGGCCTACAGAGTCCCACTGGATCTCCAAGGGTTTACCACCTTGCATGAGCGTCGGCCTTGAGGGGCTCCAGAATCTCAGACAAGCGCGGCCCGGACCACGGAAGCGGGCAATTAACATGGAATTCATGATCCCGGCATCAATCAATTCCAGTCCGGCGGCCTCCAGGAGGATCGGATGTTGCGGGAGAGTTTCGCCATACGACACTTCTACTTTGTGGACGCCCCCTTCAAGCAGGCCGGACGGGAAAACCCAGGAAGCCGGGTAATTTTCCCCGTCAAGGCGGATCTCGACCGGCCAGGCGCCGGTTCCGCTGTAGGAAAAACTCCAGCGGGACTTTCCAACGGGAAGATGATCCAGTTGCATCGCTTTACCATTATTTAATCCCAGAGGGAAAATACCAAGGTTGTCCGGGGCAAGATTGATCCCGTAAAAACCTTCAAGAATAGTCTGATAGCGTGATGCCAGACCACAATCAAACCCCGCTTCACCTCCATTCCCGCCTGTTGCCAAAGTCGGAAACATATTGAAACTTTCCAGATAATGCAATAACTTGCCATAATGAAATTCGTATCCGTCCAGAATCGCACGCAACCCCTCCTGGTGCCTCGCATGACGGAATAATTTTGCCAGGGCTGCAAACATCCAGGATACATCCTTGGACTCCAGTTCGGAATGGAACGGCCCCGCCTGCAGGCTGATTCGAAATGTTTTCCAGCCGGGATCATACAAGCCGCGGTAGGCCGCCTCGGCCATGCCGCGCATTGCTGTGCCGTCAAAGAGCTCCTGTCCAAACATGCCGCAAAGGAAATTAAGGTGAAAACCACTATAATGCGGATGCCGTTTTTTCGTTTCCGGATCAACTGAGTCACAGATAAAACCGACATCAGGTTCATAAAAAAGAGGTTGGAACGAGGCTTTTAATTTTTGCGCGGCCTGTCCAAGGCGCAAGGCAAGCGCAGCATCCCCCTGCCGTGCCGTCAAAAGTTCCCAGTTGCGCAACGCCTCATACCAGAGACCGGATTCCCACGCAACCCAGGGGCGTCCTTTACGGCCTACTTCGAACAGCTGCAGATCCGGCCATTTGCCAAAAGAACGGAAAAGACATGTGGAATCATCCGTATCGGACAGTATCCGCAGCAAATGTTCACGCCCAGCCGTATAATACTTTGCCGTCTGCCTGTCCCGGCCATGCCACTCCAGATGGCCTATCAGCGCCAGCCAGGATACATCCTGGAACGACCATTTCAGGAAAAAATGATCCGGCAACGAGTCATAGGCAAGCATTTCGGCAATCTGCCCCTGCGGTCCGCGGCGGACCGGGTCGGACAGAAATGCGATAAAATTGTCCACGTGGTCATAGTCGCCGCCATAAAGAAGAGTACGCATGCACAAAAAGCTGGTATGAGGATCCATGAAGCCGGCATTGGCTCCATAGCGCATCATATGATCCCCTTCCAATTTAAGAGATTCAAGCCATGGCGGCGCCGTTGCAGCGATAGCCTCGATATTCCGGTGCCCCGGCATCCGGATCGCCGCCCCGCGCCGGGAAATCTGGCGATAATGATCCTTGCAACTGTTCACGGCAATCCCGGATGCCTGGCCGCGCCGCCATTCGGCCAGCGCTTCATCATAGGTGGTGCCTGCGGATATTTGAAAAAGCATTGGCGGGTCATGTGCCCAGCGCCAAATGCCGTCTTCTTCAATCTGTGGTTTCAGTCCATCGGCGGAGATCAACAAGAACAGATTCCCTGACTGAAGCCTGTCTATTCCACATTCCATAGGCTGTTTATCATTGGTAAGAGCGGAAATCTCCTCTCTGGAAAAACCATCGGGAAACGGCGGATAATACAAGCTGTCGGCAGCCGCGCGATTAAACATATGGCTTACATAAACGACAAATGTGCCGCTAGCCCGGTCCCAGCCCTTGGCACGCCAGAGCATTCCCTCTCTCTGCCGGCGCGCATTCCAATCCAGTGTTACCCAGGAACTGCCTTTTGCCTTTAATTCCAGGAAAAACGACCTTCCTTCAAGAACCAGCGTCGCCCGGTGTTCTCTTTTAGTTCCCCAGCGACTTTCAAAGCCAAAAGGCCACAAGCAGGCGTCCTGGAAGGAATGAGGCGACTTGTTGGCGCCAAATTTTAAGAAACCCTTCGGAAAAAGCAGCTGGCTTCCAATCGGAGCGCTTTTCCAGTTATAGCAGGCCATCGCGTCAATTTCCCCTGTTGCGGCCGTATAATGGGCGCTGAAGGCGCCGTTGCAGGCCCAATAATGCGGAATGCCGAGACCGTGCCTGCGCATGATGCCAATTTGATCTTCCGTCAACTCTACGGGTTGGGGGGATTCCGTCCAGAAATCCTTGGGTGCTGGTCCGGAGCAGTGCAGCCAGTCCGACGGACCCGGCAAAAGCGGTGCGCCATAAAGCGAGCCAACCACATTGTTCAACGAAATGGCAAGAAGCTCTACCATGTATGGGTTGAGGAGATCATGGCCGATCAATTGATTTCGGAAATCAAGCAGGGTGGAATTCATCATCGATTCAGGAATATCGCCAAAATATTTTTTGATTACGACACGGGCAAGCGGATATTCCCGAATGAAATATCCGATCGTCCAGTCCGGCGACAAAAAACATCCCCGAGTCTTTGACTTTTCATCAGAACAATCCATAACACCGCCGACTTTCCGTGAACTACCAGAGCGATGGGTTTTCATATTGTAAAATTCCTTTCGGCGGATTTACACCTTTATGTCTCCTCCGCAAATTGTCTTCCATCGAAACTATCTACCTCTTCCGTATCACGAGTTTGTCCTGCACCACGGCATTGGGGAACTTCCTATTCCAGACCCGCACGGCTAAAACATTTTCCTCCCCGGGCCGCAATAACCCCTCGGGGATCACGTAGCGGCGGCGGACGCGGTAGGCAGACTCCGGATCGCTGTTTCCCGGATGAACGGATCCCAGACTGGAGCCGTTCAGCCAGCTCTCGTCGTAATCGTGTATCGCCCCCAGGTCAGCCTCAAGTCCAACCGACGGCATATCCGACGGCGCCATGAATCTGATCCGTACAATGGAAGGACTTGGCAGGACGCATTTCAATTTCAACTGCAACTGCTCCCATCCGATTTCAACGAAATCAAAGTTGTTCCATCCATGGGGCGGCACCACTGCATTTTTCAAGACCTTCGCCCCTCTGGAAATGGTAAGGTCAATCCTTTCCGAGGGAGTCGCCGCCGGCAATGCGGGACGCAGCGTTCCCCGTTCCGCCATAATCTCCAGGCAGGCGGGACGCAATCCCCCGGATCGGGCGTGGACTACAGTCTTTCCCGGCTCCCGTCCAGCCTGCAGGATCAGCTGGCATAATCCGTGGAATGCGCGGCGGCGCGGGATTTTGTCGGACTCATGGCTTGCCGGATTGCCGTTGCCGACGCCTAGAAAGGCGGCGCTCCCATCAATTGAGAAGGAGATCTCGTTGTCCGCCAGAGGGACCGTTCTTCCGGCATTGTCGAGTACGGCGACCGTGATGATCGCCAGATCTTCGCCATCGGCGCTGATCATTTTTTTCCCCGGAATCAACGACAGGGAGTACGGGGTTCCCGTCGTCTCCACGATTTTCTCGGCGACCGGCGCCCCGTCCACATATCCCCTGGCACACAGGGATCCGGGTGAGTATACAGCATCCCACTCGATATGCCCGTTAGGCTTCATGCTCCTGCGTCCAAGGCTTTTCCCATTAACGAAGAGCTCCACCTCCCCGCAGTTGGAGTAGCACCACACCGGAACGATCTGTCCCTCGCGTCCCAGCCAGTTCCAGTGCGGGAACAGGTGCAGAACCGTCTGAGTGGACCACCACGCCTGATAAAAGAAGAAAATATCCTTGGGGAAACCGCAGGTGTCCAGGATTCCGAAGTTCGAGCCTACGCACGGCCATCCCGCAGGCGAAGGTTCGCCGCGATAATCAAATCCGGTCCAAGGGAATGTGCCCGCCACGAATTTCCGTTCGGCAACCGCGCCCCAGACACTATCGGCGGTACAGTCCGGACGAATCGGAAATTTGTCGTACGAGCTGAAGAGGCCAAGCGGTTCGGCATTTTCGTATTCGCCGCGGGTCTTCCAGCTTGAGGAGAAATCCTCGCTGGACAACATCGGATGAGCTGGATACCGTTTATGGTAATCGTCAAAACTTTCATGATTGTAATTGCATCCTTGTACGTCAAGAACCGGGGAAACCGGCTCGCCCCAGTAGCTGCTCATGGCCAGTGTCACCTGTCTGGTCGGATCGAGCCGCCTCACCCATCGTCTCATGTGGCGGATGATCTCCCGTCCGTTGTCGTTCCCCTGGTATTCGCCCTCTTCGTTGCCGAGCGACCACATGATCACCGACGGATGGTTGCGGTCGCGGCGGATCATGTGTTCGAGCTGGCGCCGCCCGTCCAACGTGCTGTTCATGCAGCGCGTCTCGTCCATGACCATCATTCCGAGGCGGTCGCAGGCATCGAGGAACGCAGGGGCCGGCGGATTGTGCGCACAGCGCCAGGCATTCGCCCCCATCTCCTTCAGTCTGGATATGCGGAATTCGAACAGGCGGTCCGGGACCGCCATTCCGACACCGGCGTGATCCTCGTGGTTCGACACGCCAAGTATTTTCAGGCTTTTACCGTTGAGGAAAAATCCCCTGTCCGGATCAAAGCGGATTGAGCGGACGCCGAATGTCACTCTCTCCTCATCGACCGCCTCACCATTGATTAGAATCACGGAACGGGAGATGTGAAGAGCCGGATCATCAGGCGACCACAGCCGCGGACAGGCAAGTTCCAAGTTCTGGGCAACGGTCAGATCCTCGCCGGCTCCGATGGAGAATGGCGAGCGCGTCTCCGCCAAAGGATTGCCGTCCGGACCGCTTATGAAGCTCAGCAGCTCACCGTCAACCAATTCCTCCAGATCGTTGCTTATGGTGGATTGAATCAGGACTGAAGCAGAATGTTTGCCTGAGTCCGGATCCGCCGACACGAAAATCCCGCATGGCGGAAAGAACACCGGAGCTGATTTTGTCAGCCAGACATGCCGGTATATCCCTCCGCCCTCATACCACCATCCTTCGTTTTCGCTCGAATCGACGCGAACCGCCAGCACATTGTCGTCATTGAAGAAGGACTGGTCGCTGATATCGTATACGTGCCCGACGTACCCGCTAGGTTCGTGGCCGAGGCGGTGTCCGTTCAAATAGACGGTTGCGTCGCGGAATATGCCCTCGAACTCCAGGAATAATTTCCGCCCTTTGTCAGCGGCGGAAAGAAAAAATGTTTTTCGATACCAGGCCACACCGCCGGAATAATACCCGCGCGGACCGGAGGCCTGCGGCGAGAATTCCCCCTCCACAACCCAGTCGTGCGGCAAGTCGAGAAGGCGCCATTCCGAATCATCGAAATCAGGTGATGCAGCCCCTCGGAAGACACCGGTCTTGGCCCAGCCTGAGGCGTAGGCGTCGCTATGCGTCAATGACGGCGGGACAAGTATGTCTCCCGGATGAAACCGCCATCCATGGTCCATCAGCAATCGCTCGCGTGTGTTCTCACTCATTTTATTCTCCGTGTTTTCCATGCTTGCCGCTTCACTCTTTGCCGTCCACAAGGAACGTCCCCCATTTTTCCGGCTGCAGCGCCGCTTCTGTCGGAATATCATTCACAACCTGAGTGTCTTTGTTAAAGCGGCAGATTCGTGCAACGCGGCGTCCGGTCGAATCGGCAATAATGACACCGGCATCTCCCGGAATGATCCTGTTCGGCCAGAGATTTCCGCCGAGGAAATCAATCGGGAGTGATGCTTCGACAACGTAGCCGTCATTGGTGTCAATGATTGTCACAACTGCATCCTTGAGCACTTCGACCGCATCGAATACGACCTCTGTTCCAGCGGGATTTCGGAAGATTGCAGGGTTCTTGGCGTTGGGGACGACGGCGCGGTAAAGAACGGCAACAGGTTTACCATCTTTCTTTCCGATCACGACACGGCAGTCGCCCATGGATAGCTTCTTGTCTTTCGGATCTACGGCGGGTTCAGCGCGGAAGCGCAGTTCCACCGCGTCGCCTGTCAGGAAGAACTGCGAGGGATCATCCTTCGCCGTGTTCACATACGCGCCCTTCTTGAAGACTTTGAAGGCTGCGTAGAGGTTTTTTCCTGAGGTCTGCATGGCGACTTCGGCGCGCGGCGTTCCGTCTTTTGATCCGATGGCGCTTGCGGTATTCCAGTCCCAGTCGTCCAGTTTGCCGTCAACAACAGGCGGATTCTTTTTGATTGTGACAAGGATTGGCGCGGTCTCGTCGGCCTTCGCCTTCTGTTCTGAGACTCTTGCCAGCGCCAGTTTAGCCTGTTCCTCTGTGAGTTCGAAGGAACCGGAAAAGCGTTTGACGTTTTCCAGACCGGTGACCTGCAGCATGTGGTGGGCGTTCTTGCCGTGCGCGAGAATCACACGCCCGTCGTCGAGTTTGTTCAGGCACTGTATGGTTTCCCCCTTGTAGACATCGGGACCAGGTTCGCCGCCCTCGGCGGGATCACGGAGCAGTTTTGCGACGAGGAGCCCGTCCGTGGTCACTAGCGGCACATGCAGTCCGTGCCACTGGGTCACGCCGACGATCTCTCCAAGTTCGCCGCCTGCATCAACAGGACCCATGAGACCTTCACCGCTGATGCTGTCTGTCTTTCGGTAGTCTTCGCTGGTCGGGATGCTCCAGCGGAGTCTGCCTTCGGTGTCGAATCCGGAAAGGGTCTGGTTCTTATCCCCCCATTTTCTTGTCTCGGCGGGGTTGACGGTGATCACCCACTTGCGTGAATCGACGCATACGGATCTGAAACTGCCCTCCTGGCTGGAGACCACTTTGGCGTCATTGATGTCATATTTAGGAGATCCGTCCTCATTCCAGCCGTGGAACGGGAAACGGAAAACTTTTCCTTCTCCGCCTATATATGCGTCCATGTCCTTGTCGAACATCCCTACGCCCCAATGCCCGACCCAGCATGGGAAGGAGCCTTTCTCCTGTTTGCGCCACTGGAACTCCTGCTCCTGCATCAGGCCGTCGGCGTTGGCGTCGGTCCAGATGTAGTTTTCGCCTGCGTGCTTTGCGAAGATCGCGGGCGCCAGGGTTTCGCGCCAGATCAGTTTTTTCTCCGGTTTTATTTCTGGGTTGTCTCCGCGGTTGAAGATGCCGCCGATTACAACGCTTGGCTGCCATGATCCGTCGGGCTTGAGTTCACCGATGAGAATCTGGGGGATCCTGGCCGTTGAAAGATAGCGGCGTCCGTTGGCTTTCATGATACGCTGCGCATGCCCGTTATTGCCGTTGAGCTCGGACATGTAGTTGTCGATGGAGAGACGTCGTCCAAGTGCGAGCAACGGACGGTATCCCTCTTTTTTCAGGTCGATGTTGAACCATGTGCCGTCGGAGTAGGCGCGGTCTGGATTTGACGGGTCTATCAGACCGCCCTGGGTTCCGCCATACGTCGTACCGCCGATGAACTCCCTGATGAATTTACCGCTCTTGGCATCCCATGCACTGACGCGGCGCGGCATGTTCTCGTCCTCGGCAACCCAGAGTTTTCCGTTCTTGTCGATGGCAAGTCCGCGCGGGAGCAGCATCGCGTCCGGATCGTAGACACCGCTCCAAGGACGTCCGCCGGCTTTGCCGATTGTCCGGACTTGTTTGCCGGTGGTGTCGAAGACTTTCACGCATTGCGCAGCCCCCCAGTCGGAGACATAAAGTGCACCGTCCGCATCTATCGCCAGAGCTGTCGGGGCATCAAGGCCTGAACTTATTACAGGTGTGGCTTTTCCGTCGGCGAGGTTGAGTTGGACAACCGTCTGACCGCTGATAGCGAAAAGCTTTCCGTCTTTCGAAAAGGCAAGCCCTGCGGGTTTCGCGAGTTTCCATCTCGCAAGCTCAGTCATGTCCGTGGAACTGTATACGGCGATCTCGCCTGGTACGCGCAGGCTGACATAAATCTTTCCGTCCTTCGCCGCAAGTCCGGCGAGGTTGACGCCGGCGCAGTGTCCGCTGAAGAAATAATCGTCGCGGATTCCGCAGGTGTCAAGGGAGTGTTTTTTTGCCTGGTGCAGATCCCAGTACCAGCCGGTCTTCACATTTGATGTGTCGTGGGTGGAGATTTCGTGATAGGGTTTCGCGGTTGAGAATCCGCGGCGGTACCCCGTGTTTTTGTCCAGGCAGGTGATGACCGTCTTGAAGTATGCCAGTTCGTTTTCGCCTTTCTGCGGATACCGCATGACTTCGTTTGCGAAGTAGAGGTTCTGTCCGTCTGCCGCCAGTATTGCCGCGCCTCCGGCCGCAGAGGGGAACGGGGTCTGGAAGAAGCCCCAGAGTTTTTTGCCTTCGGGATCGCAGCCGATAATGCCGTTTCCGTCCTCGGCCGAAGGCCAGCCGAGATATACTCCGGCGTCATCGGCGGCGACAGTCTGCGGAGGGCAGTGATCGCCGCCCCATTCGCCCTTGCCGTCATCGGTCTGCCACGACGGTGTTCCCGGATTGTTCAACGTCATGAGATATTTCAGGCCGACGCCGTCGTGGCGGAGGCCTCTGTACTCGTATTTGCCGGGTCTGGCTGGAACGCCGCTGTCGTCAAGCCCGTCCCACTCCACGACTTTCTGCCCCTTGCGCATCTTCTCAATGTTCGCAAGCCTGCGTATGGCCTGTCCGGTGGAAGTATCGACTATCGCCACCGTATAATAGCCGTTCTCCGGCGCGGTGAATGGAAGCGTGATTACCCCTGACGGCTGCTCAACCCTTGCATTGACAATGTAGGGGATCCGGTTCCCTTCGAGGCCGCTGAAAAACACATCGAAGACGACCTGGAACTCATCTCCTTCCTTTAGAGCCTTGCCATCCTTGGTGATAAGGCTCCATGGAAGGAACAGTTCCTCCGTATATCCACCCGCCGTGGCGGGCTGGATCGCCAGCGCCGCACCTTTTGAGAGGGCGTCCGGCTCGCTGCCTTCGTTGAATCTCGCGCCGTAAGTAATGCTTACCGCTGGAGTCTTCACCTCTTCGCAGTACCAGGCATCAACGTGGCTGACGCGGTCGGTGCCGAGGCGGATCTGGACCGCGTCGCCGCCGTCATATCCATGATCCGTCTTTGCGGGATTGTTGATGTTGAGATGTGATCCGCCGGTGCGCCAGTTCAAGCCTGCGTAGAGGCCTTTTTCGTCATAGGCCCAGTGGACATCGACAGCGTAGCGGTTCGGGAAAAGCGTCGGCTCCGAGGCGATCCTTGTTGCGGATTTCGCATCCCATTCGCCCGGCTCCATTTTGCCGTCAATGGTGATTTTTCCAGCCTGCCCTGAGCCAGCCTGGGCGGGAATCGCAATCATCTCAGTGGTGCGTGTCTGCTCATTTCCATCATACATCACTGCGGGATTCGCACGCGCGGCAGTTCCCTTCGGCATGAGTCTGACCTTGGCCCCGGTAGCGGGATCGTAGCTTGTCAAGATCTGATCAGGCGAACGGATGCCGTCTATGAATCCCCAGCACATGTTGCCGCCCCAGCGGTTGCCGTAGCCAAGTATTCCCGCTGCGGTGTCGCGGCTCCACGCCTTGTATCCGGCCGCAGGATCAAGCCCGCCGAAGCACAGCTCCACTCCGATGCGCTTCACAATTCCGGCTTCAGGCGCCACGCCAATCTCGTTCCACGGAATCTGGAGTTCCTGGGAATAACTGTCCGCTCCGGTAATCTTGTAGGCCTGCCCGACACCTTTCATCGCTGTTCCCTTGCCAAGTGGCGTGTCGCCTTTGGAGGCTATCGCATGAACTGCAGTTCCGGCAGGATCGCGCCAGAAGGCCATGCGCGTGACACCGTCTTTGCCCGGAATTGAAAGAATCAGGCCGTCGCCGGGTGGCAGGCAGCCCCCGGTTTTCTCCGGACCCAGCGGCGTGGGATCTGTCCACCACAGTGCGGCATATAAATTCTTTTCGTCATATTGAAACAGGATCTTTGCGCGGTACGCCTCCAGAGGGGCGGGGGATCTGCTGTCTTCGCCGCCGCCGGAGGCCAGTGTCAGCATCTTCGCCCTCGACTGATCCCAGTCGTCCAGGTCGCCGTCGACAGCAATGGGAGCTTTCACAGGCGCGATCGTGGTTTCGCCGCCGGATACCCGGTTGCGGCCGCCGCCGGAATAGGCAAACGGCATGAACAGGAAAAGAAA
>JBAQUG010000390.1:0-9679 GCA_049297395.1 Victivallales bacterium
TTTTTGTCTCCGCATTGCGCGGGACAAGCGTCGCTTCGCTCGGCTATGCGATCTCCGAGCGCAAAAGACAAAGAGGCCGATTGCGCCAAGGATGTCGCAAGCTACTCAAAGCAAGTTTCAAAGGAGACAGTAGTCAGAATAAATCCCGGAAATGTTTTAAGTTCAGTATTTTTTATTGAATTTACTAGTAGTCTCGAAATAGAAAGGATCTCCTAATGGGAAAATTTATTATTGCAACCATCCTATTGTTTCAATTCACCGTGCTTATTTCCGCACAGCAGGTCATAGATGCCGTGGATGTCCAGGTCATCATGCCGGAACCTAACGGCATTCAGGCAAAGGCCAAGGCTGTTGTTGACGTAAAAACTGGCGCTCTGCAGGAAATCAAGATCGTCAATCCCGGATCCGGTTACGGATTCGTTCCAAGAGTTATAGTTGAAGCTCCATCTGGCAGCGGTATCACGCCGATAGTCGAATCCAAAATGCAAGATGGAAGGATTTTAGAGATCAAAGTGCTGAACGGAGGCAAGGGATATGGCCCGGAATTTCCACCGGAAGTCTGGATCGAAGCCCCAAACAGGCGCGCTCTTGCACGGGCTGTCCTGACGCAGGATTCCCTGTCCAATGTGGAAATCATAGATCCTGGGTCCGGCTATGTCCCGCCGGGGAAGTGCCGCAATCAGATACTCGGTTCCGGAAGCTGGAGCGGCGGTCTCCGTGTCTGGATCAATGGTATCGGGGATGAGGGTTTTGCTCCAGGTCAGATTGTCAAGGTTGCCGGACCAGATGGCGCCGAAAGGGGCAGCGGCATTGTCGGAAGCCTGGGAAGGTTTTCAAAAAATGCCCCTGAAGGTTCCGATTCATCGATGATCAACCTGCTTGCCTTCAAAGGTGTAGTCCAGAAGGGGGACGTGCTTGAGTTTGCCGGGTATGGAGTCAAATTCAATCCTGCAAAAACCGCTTCTCTGCGTGTCATGGCGGACGGCATATCAAATTTCGGTTTCGGAGCCGTTGGCGGACTTATTCCTGTCGAAAACGGAAGAGGGTTCTCCACCCTCCGTGGTCTGCCGGTTCCGACAGAACCACGCACTGCTGTCCGCGCCCTGGGCTACTATGCTCCCGGCGATGGAGGCGGCGGGGTTTTCCATTGGAACCAGGATCGCAAATTTGCCATGCCCCGAGAGTCTCGTGTCGTCAAGGGCGGCGAAGGCTACCGACCTGGCGATGTCATACTCTTGAATGGAATGCAGCGTTTTCTTGTCAGGGAGATTCACAAGAAAGCATCGACTCAATTTCCAGAGGGGCAATATGTCGATTATCTGGAGTTTTCGGGCACCGGCATGGTCGATGTCGGCGCCATCACCGAGATCATTCCTGTTGAGTATCGTCCATTTGGTGAGATCCCAAAGAAGATATCATGGACCAACTCGAATGTAACATGGTCTTCGGCCAAGGACACGCCCGGAATAGCGGACGGACCCGGTTCTGGCAGGCCGTTCGTCAAGGGTTCGGGCGACATCGGGATCAGCCTTGTCTGGGCGAACGACAATGGCGGATCGATAATTGCGCCGTGCGGATACACGGGATCAGGCAGATGGGATCGGCTCTACGACAGCGACCGGAACGATATCCGATTCTACGGTGCGGTATCGGATGCGTCGCGGGCGGGAAGCGGATCTTCCACGCAAACCGACAATAGCTGGGCCATTCAAATGGCGGTGGTATCATGCGCCACCACAAATGATCCTGCAGCCGGGCTTCAAGTCTGGATCCCGTCTACCCGCGGTGGAGGGGATTCATACCTGACAGGCACAATAAATATCAACTATCCCATTGACATCAAAGGCAACGGAGGGCAGCTGATGGGAAAACCTGGAGCCGACATATTCTCCACCATAATTCCTCCGATAGATTTCCCTTTCAACAAGAATAATCTGAGAGGCAGGACTTACTCTGGATTCTCAATGGTCGTTGACGAAAGCTCGGATCCGACGGGCATTGGAGGAATAGCTGACGCCAAAACATGGAAGCAGAGACGGCTTTACAAGGGAATGCGCTGGGACCGCGAGCACAATTCACAGCGCTACGGCGCACTTACCTTCGTAGAGGCCGGACAAGTTTCCGACCGGCGGTATTTCGGAACCGATGACGGGCTGGATCCGGAAGAAGCGCCTCCGATCAACGATATCGAACCCGCAAGACGCATCTATCATTCCCTCCAGCCCAAGGAATTTTCTGATTACGTTGTTGACATTACGGTAGATCCTTTGCACCGTGGGTTCGTATATGCCGGCCGTAATGTTACGTTGGACGGCGGCGTGCCTCTTTTCGGGTCAAAGATAGGTCCAGGCAAGCCGGGGATAAGGGAGAATTTCGGAAATCCAAATGCTGGAAAAGCTGTCGCCAAGGTGGAACACCTCTTTGTCCCCGACAAGGCCTTGCTGTCATATAAGGCTGGTTCTGGGGTGCTGAGCGTCAGCAGCGCTTCTCGAGTTCCTCTTCTGGAAGGAAACTTCTATCTTGTAGGCGCGAAAGGAATCGCGACAGATGCGGATTCTCAGCTAGGCTCCGGCGAATTCGCCCTTCTTGCAACATGCTGCGTCAAGGCCGCGGATGGTTCGCTCGTGCTCTCGACATCATTGGCTGCGAAAGACGCAACACCTGGGAAATTCGAAATGATCGACACAATAAGGATCCGCAGGAGCGCGGAAAAGAAAGATGCCATATCCATTCAGAACTCGAATGACTTTCAACATGCGTCAGTTACCGCCATCCTTGCAGTCCGTGGCAACGACGGTAGAGTCTTCAAGCCAAATGAAGATTTCACCGTACTGGATCAAGATGGAAAGACCATCGCCGACCTCAGCCATCTTCCTGAAAAGCTCTATCAGAAACCGGTATCTGTACCTGAACGCGGCAAGACCGTATTAACAATAGAATGGAAGAATAACGCGCCGGCCAAGGATAGTGATTTTTCCGTGGTGTTCGCATATGCATGCCCTACGCCGCTTTCCGATTTCTCCTCGGTGGATGCAAGATGGATCGCGGGACCTGCGGCTTCTCTTTCATTGGCAGGGGAACTTTCAGGAAGCTATAAATACAGGCCCGGGGAATCTCCAATTTCCGGACTTAAATCTGCTGCGACAATCGCGGAGTGGAATCCGCTTGCTGAGAACGGGCCTGAGTTGTCATTCAAGGAAGCTTCCGCACTGGATGGATTTACTGTTGGAATGCTGATCTCCGGGAACTCGAGTGGAGCAAAAGGAATGATAAAATCCTTTTCCCGCGATAAAAATTTCGTCCGCGTCAACCTGTCGTATTGGAACATCTGCGATTTCAGCAAGGGTGAAACCGTGGTTCCCGCATTCAATGAAAGGACCAAGCTTGGCAATGCAGGTTTGGCGGTCTGCATCTCTGGACAGCCGAAAAGGACGGTCGTTCCATGTGCTTCCTCCGATCTCGCTGTCGACGCATTGTTCGCCAGCGAGAATCCTGTTTCCGATACGTTGCCCATTACGGTAAAACGCGGCGGGAGCAATATGGATGTTATTGCGCTTGACGCCGCAAGTCCCTGCACGAATGGAAAGGACTATTATCCGTGGAGGATTGCGAAAGTCGCAGATTCCAAGGGAAAGGTCTTTGAACAATTCCTTGATTACAGTGCGGTAATTGACTGCCGCGCGCAGAAAATTTCCGTTCAATGGCCAGTGAAATCACCTGCTTCAATCAAGCCGGGAGATGAATACACGGTCGAAATCAAATATTTTGCCGGTTCCCCGAAATATGCAAATCTTCCGTGGCCGGAATGGAAAAAGCTAGTTGTGAATGGACAGGATCTGTCTTTTAGCGACTTTGCCTTTATCTCTGCAAAAGGCGGAAAAATCGTCTCAAAGGCAGAAAGTGGATTGACCACGGGCGGGAGTTTCAATGAAGGAAAAGATTATTCAGTGAATTATGATCCGGCCTCGGGAGTTGCTGCCGTGAAATGGAAAACCGGGGTTCCAAAATCAAGCGACCGGCTATATATCCAGTACCGGAAATCAGTTGATGACTATGCCAGCAAGCCCTGGGGCAGTCCGAAGCATCTCTCAGGCGTTGTGAACGGCGCGGTGCTGGTTGACGCACAGGAGCGGTTCATGGGGAATTTCGGATGGATTGATCAGACAATCAACTTCCCGGGCTATCCTCCTGCTCTCGGCATGGGAGGGATGAATCTAACGTTCAGGGATCTGCAGGTCTACAACAAAGGCGCCTCCCAATCCACGTCCGGTGGAATTCATATCTGGGCCAACTACGACGGCAACCATGAAAATCTGAGTTTCCAGGATACGAATTATGGATTTGTGATGCCTGTCAATCTCTACTACCCCTGGCAGAATTATGGCGTCTTCCCGGATGGTTCGACGTTGAATCGCGCTCCGGCAAAGGAAAGCGACTTTGCCTACGGGGATGCGGGCTGGGGTGGAAGCGGCTCGCCGGATTTCCTTCCAAACCGTTATCAGTCGCATCTGGCCTACACGGGCGGCAGCGAGCAATCGGTGTTCAAGGACTTCCAGTTCCGCTGCGGCGATGTTGGACTGTTCGTCGTGGATTCGATGTTCTACGAAATGCGGAACATATGGGCTTCCGGTGCAAACAGCATCGATCGTCCACGTGGAAGCGTGATGGTATTTGGCACTCCGGCCAACGGCATTGAACAATTCTCCTGGGGAGGGCAGTTCGGTCCATTGTGCTCCATGTTCGGGGAACAGGCGCTGAACGGCGACTATCCGCTGCCGACAATCCGATGCTGCGCCTGCGGCGGACACGAAGTGGACTTCAGCGGTGTCACACAGGGCCGCCAGGTTATTTGGAGAGGTGATACGACCGGTAAGGCGGCAGGAGGCCGTTCCACTGTCATTCTAGGTGGCAAATGGGAGTACAGCATGGGAGTTTGGGGCCCGGCGACCTTGCGCATTTCGCTGAAAAATGAATCAAGGACTTTCGCGGTGGATGAAGCTGGTTTGGGAGCCGACGGCCAATGGACGCCTCCATTCCGCAACGGTGCGACATACTATATCGTAGTCCAGGATCCTGACGGAACCGGGCGTAAGCATCTCCAGACAAGTTTTACTTATGACTCTTCAAAACCTCTTGATTCCCAGACCCTCAAGGACGCTCCCGGCTTCAATGCCTCAAACGTCCGCGCAAGGGTTGTCAATTGCGTAATTCGCAAGAAGGATTTCACCGCAGTGGAGCTTGCCAAGATCCGCACCCACTATGCCTGGTCGCTGTTGCTGGCGGGCGATGACAACGATATGCGGGTCAGCCCGCAGGCGATGAAGGACAGGAAGCGTCTGATACTTGAGAACGGCGGGCGCAACAAGATCACGGACGGACCGTTTGGCGGAGAATAGATTCAGCAGCTGCGGCCAGTTGGAGGGTGTCCGAAAAATTCCTTGAACCTGCGGGAGAAGTAATGGATGCTCTTGAACCCGAGCCGGCTTGCAGTCTCCTTTACGGAAAGCCCCTCCTCATGCAGGAGACGGTTGGACTCACGCATCCGCAGGGCATTATGGAACTGTTTGGGACTCATGCCGGTCTTGGTCTTGAATAAATCGGAAAGGTAGTGCGAGCTGAGGTAAAACGCCTCTCCAACAGAAGACACTTCAACTGGGCTGTCAAGGTGAGCCTTCAGATACTCCTTGATCTTCTCAACGAGTATTGTATGGCGATCAGAGGAGGGGGCGACAACGCCCTGACCCTGTTCCATCAGACGTGAAGCAATCTCCGATATTATCACAAGGAGTCGAGGCTTGAAACGGGTTAATATCATCTCCCTTGAATCTTCGGATGCCTCGTCCAGTTCAGCAGCAACCGCCAGCAGATGCGGATCCGTAGCTTCCAATTCATGGACCTCAGGCAGCGAGGAATCGGTTTTTGAAGATGTGCATGAAAATCCAATGTAGAGCATGGAAGCTGAACTGGAGCCTATGACCCTGAATTGATGCCGGATCCCGGGCTTGACCAGCAGTATTCCCGGGCCTTTGATGGGCAGGGCCTTCCTACCCTTCACCTCGAAATTGCCTTTGCCATCCACCAGGAATATCAGTTCCCAGAAAGGATGCGAGTGGAATTTTCCAATCCAGCCTGGCGGCATCGACACGTAGCCTGTAATTTCCAAGGTGAAGCCATAGTCGATTTCTATCTGTTTTCTTCGTTCCATGGCTAAAACACCCTCGGAGGATATATGATTAAATTCAATAGCTTTTAGTATTCAATCCAAATAGCTCTGTGTATTACGACGAAGCTTTTTTCTTCGGGATGGCATTCCGAGCTGCTTATTATGAATTGTATGGGGAATTGTATTTTTGGATCGCTGGCAACCTGCCGGCATCTTTCTTTTTCCCCTATTTATTTCCCCAAAGATTATGTGCCACCAAGTTGGTGGCGTTCCATAAAAGTTCCGGCAAAACCGGTTAAGCTAACTCGAATCCTACCAGTTCATGATCTTCGCGACATTCGGAATGTATGGCTTGACCAGCTGTTTGATGCCCTGGGCGTATTCACGGATCTCCCACTGGGCATGGTCGCTGTCGCGGAGTGCGAGGAAATGGATGAGATTGTTGAGATCGACAGTCCCCCAGAACGTGACCATCATGCTCTGCGGAAGCACCATGCGCGCCTGTTCGCGGCAGACGCCGCCCTCGAGGAGCTTGTTGTAGATCTCGAGCGAACTCTTGTTCTGGTCGAGCATCATCTTCCTGTATTCCTTGTCATCAAATTTTTCGTCGACTACCGATGCCTGGCGGTTGGTCTCCGCCTGCCTGCGGAGCTTTGCGGGGGTATAGAATTCCAGGTCAATTTCAGTGTAGCGGCGCGAAATCTCGTTGTACGACCACGTACGGTGGCGGTGCCACTGGCTGCGGACGAAGAGGGGGCAGTGTATGCTGAACGTGAAGACGATATGCTCCATTGTGCTGCTGTGCTTGTTCTCGAGGAGGTATTTCAGGAGGACTATGTCCTTCTCGTCCATGCTGTCCTTGAGCTTTCCGAATGATACGCGGGCGGCATTGACTATGGTTGTTTCGGTGCCCATCTTGTCGATAAGGCCGACCCAGCCTTGTCCGTCGAGCACCTTGACATGATCCTTTGGAGGGATATTTATATGCTGCATGATGTTTTTCCCCATATTTGAGATATCAGTGAATTAAAGGGAAAATTTTAACACCGATCCATGCAATATTCAACCGAGCTGATTGCAAAATACAGGAAACCGTTGTTGCGGGAACATCTCTTGTTGGTGTTCACAACTTTAGTGTGTCTTGGTATTCAAGATGTTGGACACGCTGAAGCCGTGAACACCAACTTAAGCAATCAGCTCAAAAGGGGCAATTTTGAAATTGCCTCAACCTTTTGACGCGAGAGAGCAGGGAAAATGCTTGATTTTATACTTAGGAATATAAGAAAACTGATTGTAGCAGTAATAGGATTCACGGTTCTTTTCATCGGGATCCTGATGATCGTCCTGCCTGGGCCCGCGATAATATTCATACCGCTGGGGATAGGGATACTTGCCGTTGAGTTCATATGGGCGAGGGTTCTGCTGCAGAAGATCAAAGACAAGATGCCGTTCAAGAAAAAATCAGGCAAAAATGATGATGGGACAGTTTAAGGCAGGCTTTGCCGCAACCCAAAAAGAATCCTGAATTCCAAACGTCCGGAAAAACGTGCATACGCTCAAGACATAGAACTGTGAAGCAAAGACACTAAGCGGTACATGATTATAATCTCCAGCAATGGTGATTGAAAATTGATGTTTCGCATATATTGTTAAAAAATTAATAGTAAAAATTCGTAATGATTATTTTGAGTGGGGGGTTGATGAAAAAGGGAAAATCCAGGGGGATTTCGCGTCCGACTGCGGAAAGGCTTTCCGAATATCTTCTTATACTGGAGCAGCATCTCTCCAGCGGAAAGGAAACCATATCCAGCAAGGAGCTCGCCGACGTGTTTGGCAACACTCCGAGCCAGGTGAGGCAGGATCTCTTCCAGCTGGAAAAGACAGGAAGGATCAGGCACGGGTACAATGTCAAGACGCTGACAACCGCGATCCGCAGCAAGCTCGGGCTGGAGAACATCACCAATCTGGCCATAATCGGATGCGGGAAGCTTGGTTCAGCCATAGCCGAGCATGTGCCGTTCAGCTCCTATGGAATGAATCTTGTAGCCCTCTTCGACAACCACAGGTCGCTGATTGGAAAGAAAATCGGGGGAGTGATGGTTGAGGATGTAAAGGATCTTGAAAAAAGCGTCAGGAAAAGGAAAATTTCAGTTGCGGCTCTCTGTGTTCCGCCGTCCGCCGCACAGGAAGTCGCAGACAAGCTTGTTTCAGCAGGTGGCGTTAAAGGAATTTTAAATTATACGCAGAGGCGCCTGAAAGTCCCGGATAGCATCGTCATCCGCGACAGGCAGATAGTCTGTTCGTTCATGCAGCTTGCGTTCTTCAGCAATCAGGGGATATGAAAATGAGATTTGTAGAAAAAGACGAACTTTATCCGATTTTATTCGACCCCATCTATGTCGACGTTGTCTGGGGAGGAAACCTGCTGAGGGAACATCTCAGGAGGGAGACTCCGGTAAAGGATTCCCCGATAGGCGAATCATGGGAGATCTCCGACAGGGAAGGCGCTGTCAGCATCGTTTCCAACGGGCCCATGAAGGGGATCAGCCTCAGGGATCTCATAGTCCATTACGAGAAGGCCCTGGTCGGGAACGCATTCACAGGCGGAAGATTTCCGCTGCTCATCAAGCTCATAGACGCAGGGAAACGCCTTTCACTCCAGGTCCATCCCGACGAATACGCATGCGCCAAATTGAAGGACAACGCGGAACCCAAGACCGAAATGTGGTATGTCGTCACCGCAAAGCAGGGAGCCAAGATTTTCGCCGGGCTCAAGTCCAACTGCACCCAGAGACGCTTCATCGACAGCATGAGCTCCACTGACATCGAGAACTGCCTGCAGGCATTCAATTCAGTCCCGGGCGATGCGTTCTTCATCAGCGCAGGAAGAGTCCACGCCATCGGCGGCGGCAACCTGCTCCTCGAGATCCAGCAGAACAGCACCAGCACCTACAGGATAAGCGACTGGGGACGCCTCGGCTCCGACGGCAAGCCGCGCGAACTCCATGTTGACAAGGCGCTTGAATGCATAAATTTCACCGACAGGACTTCCCCCAGGATCGCCGGGGTATCCAGTTTCTCCGACCACAACCGTAAATTCCCCATAATCAACAGATGCCCGTTCTTCCGCATTGACGACCTGCGTCTTGTCGAGAGATGGCCGGACAGCACCGACGGCAACAGTTTTCACCTGATAACTGCGGTCAACCAGCCTGTTACAATCAGCAGATATGACCTTTCAGTCAAGGTTGAAACCGGGTCTACCTGTATGATTCCCGCCGCGTTCGGCGACTACAGCATAATCGTCGAAGAGGGCAAGGAAACCACGGTGATAAGGACCACGCTGTAAGATCCTCCTTCGCCAAGGCTGCGGGGGGCAGGTCGAGCATCCAACAGCGAATTAATATTGTATTATGGGAGCGCCGGCGTCCCGCCGGCAATTTGTTTGGTAGTTGATGTGTGTTGCTGTCCCGGCTGGGATAGGGGAATCGGGCGTATTTTGTTAAAGTATGCCAT
>JBAQUG010000391.1:0-12925 GCA_049297395.1 Victivallales bacterium
GTATAGGTTCCAGCAGCAGCGTATGAGTGCGTTGCCGTCGCGCCAGTTCCGGTCGTCGAGTCGCCGAAGTTCCAGGCATAGTTCGCAATCGTGCCGTCGCTGTCGGTGGAGCTCGCTCCGCTGAGAGATACGGCCACGCCGGGTGTTCCAGTATACGGTCCGCCGGGTCTTGCTACGGGCAGCACATTCGCGGCCTGTGCGATAGTCGCAGTTGTGGTCGCTGTACCTGTTGCTCCGCCATTATCTGTAACAGTCAAGGTGACAGTATATGTTCCGGCAGCGGCGTATGAGTGCGTTGCCGTCGCGCCGGTTCCGGTAGTCGAGTCGCCGAAACTCCAGGCGTAGCTTGCAATTGTGCCGTCGCTGTCAGAGGATGTCGCTCCGCTGAAAGACACAGCCTGTCCAGCTGTTCCTGTATAAGGTCCGGCAGGTCTTGCAACCGGTGGTACATTAGTTGTAGAAGCCACGGTAATCACTCGGCTGGTCTTGGCCGTCATATCACCGCTGGTACCGCCATTGTTATTTGTTGACAGTCCACTGGCATATAGTGTCGCTGTTCCGGAAGCAGGGGCAGTCCAGTTGAACTGCCAGCTTACAGCGCCGCCGGTCATGTTCTTGCTGTTGCTTTGAATGACCTCTGCGGCTGACAGTTTGCTGCCCGTACCCGCAGCCAGCGTGCCGGCTGTGGTGGAAACGTCAAAGCCGCCGCCTGTCTGCCCTGCACTTGTGACAGTGACCGTATAGGCGTTTGTGGAGTTTGGCGCAACCGAAGTCGGTCCGCTCAATGTGACAGTTGTTGCCGGTCCGCCGCTATGGCACGAGGAGCAGGTAGCCCCTGAGCGTGTAGCCGGATTTCCGGAATAGCCGGTCCTTCCGCTGGCGTCAGCCAGCACAGTTGATATTGTGCCTGGGGTCACGACCAGTGCCGCGATCACAGCCAATACAGATTTCCATTGCATCCGTTTAGTCATAATCATTATTTCCTTGTTTTTGATATTTTATTTTTATTTTCTTAAAACAAATTGATTCTTCCTTCAGCATTTCCGTATTGCCTTCGATCGGTTGTGGAGTTTAAATGTTCCTGCCAGCCATCTCGGAAATTGTCTTCCTTGCCAGTGCGAGCATTTCAGGAATGACTTTTTTGATGGAAGGCGAAAGTTCCATCCCGTATTCTACGCGTTCCGGTTCGACGCCTATTATTTTAATCGTCGGCCTTTTCCCCTGTCTGAAGATGTCGACGGCATCGAGCAGGCTCAGCTCATGGGCGGAACGCCAGAGCCTCCCGGATTCGTCAATGTCCTCCGAGGAGAACAATGACACCGTCCCAGGCTTCTTGCCGCTGGTGACGGCATCTATCAGGAGGATGCTCTCGGCATCGCTGATCAGATTCGTATAGAACATTATCGCGGTCCCGACTTCCGACACGACCACCCCGGACTCTGGAGATTCCGCGAGAATCCTCGCGGTCTCCACGCCGGCGCCGTCGTCGCTCATGAGGACGTTTCCAAGGCCGGCCACCCATACACGGCATTTGGAGTTATTATTCATTTTGCCCTCATTACATGGACTGCGCAATCGAGGCACGGATCGAATGAGTGTACAACTCTCAGGACTTCCACCGGCTTTTCCGGATCCTGGACTACGGTGCCCATGATTGCCTTTTCCATCGGTCCGAGCTGCTTTTTATCATCCCTTGGCGAGCAGTTCCAGCAGGTAGGGGTTATGACCTGATAGGCCGCTATCTTCCCGCCTTCCAGCTTCAACCAGTGTCCGAGCGCGCCGCGTGGAGCTTCCGTCAGGCCGAACGCCGTTCCCTTTGCGGGGATCGAGGTCTTGCGGAAGACAGGCTCCCCTATGCGGACCTGGGCCAGCCAGCGTTTCATCGCAACTGCGATCTTCTGGGCCTCGTATGCCCTGGCAAGCTGGCGGTCCATTACGGATACGCCTTCGTTATAGTCGCCCGTCATCCACATCCTGGCAAGAGGGCCGACCTCCATTGGGGCGTTCATGTAGCGTGGCGATTTCAGCCAGCTGTATGCGTCTTCCTTGGGATAGGTCGCTTCTGTCTTTCCATTGCCAGGTTTCATCTTGGATGTAGAGTTCTTGTACCATCCATATTTGACCTGCTCTGTAATTTGCGATTCGGCAAATGCCGACCTTCTCCTGGCGCCCTTCATGACATGTCCCGGAGAGAAAAGTTTCTTCTTGCCGGCTGTGTCCTCGTCAAAGCAGCCATATGAAAGGAGATTCCCGTAGCCTTCGCCGATTTCCAGGTAGTCTTCATATACTGATGCGAGAGCCTCTGCATCCGGTATGTAGACATTGTTGACGAAATCGATCAGTTCGTCGGTGTATTGGCCGAACAGTGTTATCTGTTCCTGTGTCGGCACGTTTGTGAATCCTCCGGGGACGTAGGCTGGTGAATGCGGCTGCTTGCCTCCGAATACGGCTGCCGCTTCCTGCCCCTTGCGCTTCATTTCTATTGCCTTGAGATAGTGGCCTATGAGCCCGGCTGTCTGATCCGCGTTGAAACGCCTGTCTATGGACCAGCTTGACAGCCATGGCCTCTGGGCGGGACCGTCAATGTAGTCAAGTGCGCTCAGCAGATAGAAATGCAGTATATGGGATTCGACGAAATTCGCGCCCATGACCAGGTTCCTCTGGAGAAGACCATTAAGCGGAATTGTTGTCTTGCTGGCCGAATCAAGAGTCATCACCGCAGCCATTCCATGCGGGATCGGACAGACTCCGCATATGCGCTGTGTTATATGCTGTGCGTCGGTGGGTTCCCTTCCGACGAGGAAGTTCTCAAAACCCCTGAACAGATTGCCTGCCACGTGGACGTCAACGACCTGTTGGACGCCGCGGTGTGCGTCGACTGTCACATCGACTTTCATATGGCCTTCGATTCTGGTTATCGGATCTATTATTGTAAAAGTTGACATTGTATTCTCCTGTTTTTTATTTATTTATAATTCAGTCCCTATCTTCTCTTTCATCCCTATCTTCTCTTTCATCCCTCTTGTCCTTCCGTCCTTTCTTCCCATTGCCATAGAATGAAGACAGACCCAGTGGCGAATAGAAGGCCTCCGCAGTGGGGTATGCCGGATCAGTGCATCCTATGCAGGTACTCCCGGCGTTCACGCACCAGCTGACGCCGTTGTTCCACTTCTGATAGGGACAAGGGGCGAATGTGAACGGACCCCTGCATCCGAGATCCATCATGCATTTATCCGTTTCAGCAAAGGTGACCGCCTTTTCCTTTCCCAGGCGAGGGCAGTTTGTGTGCACCGTCTCCCCGAAAATGGAGACCGGACGGCCGTATTCGTCGAGAGGAACGCTGTTTCCTGCCAGCAGCTGCGCGATTGTCCCGATAATCCAGTCAGGATGGGCGGGACAGCCGGCTATGTTTATTGTTTCCATCCCGGTGTAGGATGACGCACTTACAATCTGCGTGGGGTTGTTGCCCGATTTAGGTATTCCGCCGAAGCACGCGCATTGGCCGACACAGATGATTTTCGAGGCTCCAGGAGCCAGGCTCCTGATGGCTTCGCCATAGGAGACATCCTTGCCGTTTTCCGACCAGACTATGCATGCCATCCCGTCAAAAGCGGTTGGAACTCCGCCTTCCAGTACCAGGATGTAGTTCTTGGTGGCGCGGATGGCCGCCACGGCTTCACTTCCCGAAGGTCCCATCACGTTTGGATGGAAGATGAGATCAATTGGACCGAGAAGGAGCTCGTCAATGGTTTTAGGTGATGAGTCCGATATGCGGTTGAGCAGTGAAATCGAGCACCCATTGCAGGAACTCCCCTGCAGCCAGATGACCGCAGGCGCATTGCTTGATGCAAGCAGGGTTTCAATTGCCTTTACATCCGTGCAGGTCAGCCCGAAAGCAGCCGCAGAGACTCCGCACATCCTCAGGAAATCGCGTCTTGATACATTCATTTGTTTTCTCCTTTTATTTATCGCCCTCTATAGATAAGAATGATTCTTATTCTTAGGTATTGGGCTTATCTAGCAGGTGTCGTGCCAATCTTTACCGGATAGGTAGTGAATTGGACGGAATTCTTTTGCCGCCAGTTTGTTTCCATAGGGAAATGAACGATCGAGCGCGTGCTGTTACAAATAATCCCATTGAGTCCGACAACCTCCTCAGGAGAAGAAATTCCCCTGCTGCCAACATATGCATCCATACTCTGTCTTGAAAGCCTACTGGAATGGTATGGAATATGCTGGAGAACGCAGTGTCAATTAAAAATTTCAAAAATGGAGGTCGTTATGTTTGGTTACCAGGAAATGATTATTGTCTTCCTTATTGTCCTTCTCCTTTTCGGAGGGAGCAAGATACCTGATCTTGCAAAAGGAATAGGGAAGGGAATCCGCGAATTCAACAAGGCGAAGGACGGTATTCGGGACGCCATCGAAAATGAAGTAACTGTTGACAAGGGTTCGAAGAAGAACTGACTTTTTCCGGTTTGAATTCTTCGTCTTCCTGATTTGAATTTGATTCCTGAAATGCTATTCAGTAATCCTTTCGGAAAAAGGATTGGCTGCAATTCATAACAGGAGACGGACAATGGCTGGAATTTTCAAGGCTTATGACATCAGAGGAATATATCCCGAACAGCTCAATGAGAATATCGCTGGAAAGATAGGACGGGCCTTCGTTCATTTCACCGGTGCCAGGAAAATTGTCGTCGGCCGCGACATGCGCCCGCATTCGGTGCCTCTCTTCGAGGCGCTTGCGAAAGGAATGACGGAGCAGGGCGCCGATGTGATCGATATTGGAATGTGCTCGACCCCGATGTCCTATTTCGCCAATGGAAAGCTGGGCGCCGACGGCAGTGTAATGATAACAGCCTCACACAATCCGGGACAGTGGAACGGGTTCAAGCTCTGCAGGAAGGAAGCCGTTCCGATCAGCGGCGCGACGGGGATCGCCGATGTTGAGAAGATTGTAAAGGATGAATCCTGGTCAAAGTCATCCTCCAAAGGCAGGATCACCGCTTATGACATTTCCAAGGAGTACGGCGAATTCCTCAGGAAATATGCGAAGGTCGACCGCAAGCTCAAGATCGTTGCGGATTTCGCAAACGCCATGGGCTCATACGAGATTGCAGGCATACGCGATCTCTTCGAAGTGATCCCGCTATATGAAAAACTCGACGGCACTTTCCCGAACCACGAGGCTAATCCGCTTGAAACCCACACCCTCGATGCCCTTCGCGCAAAAGTGAAGGAAGTCGGTGCCGACTTCGGTGCGGGATTCGACGGTGACGCCGACAGGTGCGGTTTCATAGATGACAAAGGAGAGATCATCCCGATGGATCTTTTCACAGCCCTCATCGCGCAGGACATCCTTTCCAACGGGCCTGCCACCATCCTGTATGACCTTAGGAGCAGCTGGGCGGTCAAGGAATGCATTGAGAAGAACGGCGGAAAGGCCATCATGTCGAGAGTCGGTCACGCCTTCATCAAGGCTCAGATGCGCGAGTACGGCGCAGTCTTTGCAGGAGAGCTGTCGGGCCACTATTACTTCAAGCAGAACTACACCACCGAATCACAGGGTCTTGCGACGCTGATGCTGGCAAACCTGATATGCAAGACAAAGAAGAAAGTAAGCGACCTTGTCGCCCCGCTCAGGAAATATTCCTCCAGCGGTGAAATCAATTCCAAGGTCGCCGACGTCAAATCCGTCCTCGACACGATCAGGAAGAAGTATTCCGATGGCAGGATGTTCGAGCTTGACGGTGTTTCCGTCGAGTACCAGGACTGGTGGTTCAATGTCAGGGCCTCCAACACCGAACCTCTCATGAGGCTCATTGTCGAGGCGAAGGACCTGAAGACCATGGAATCAAAACGCGACGAGCTTCTCAAGATCATCAGAGGATAAAGTTTTTCGGAAATCCCCAAAAAACTTTATATAGCGTGTCTTAATTCATAATGTACTACGTCCACAAAAAAGAATTGCTCTGTCCAAAATGTAATCAGAAGTTCACTGTCTCCTGGAAGGAATGGCGTGAGTTAGTATTCTGTTTTTCCCCTGAACAAGAGCCTTATTGGTATAAATGTCCATCCTGCAAGCATGAATTCGGTGATGAAGAGAGGAAAAAGCGGGAGTCTGAATTTTATAAAACTTCGAAACCGATGATAGCCATTGCAGTCATTTTGGTCATGATTATACTGTCAGCTGTAGGTTATCTCCTTTGGATAATGTATTTCAAGTGAGCCTTTTAATAAAAGCCGGTGAAATTTGATACTTTCTGCTCAGTTTTCTTGAGCTGTTTTCAAAATTGCCGAAGGTAGGGCGTCCCGAGGCGTTCATGCGCTCGGGACGCCGCCTCAATACGGACGGCTCGGAGAGCCATCCCTACCTTGAATTCGGCAATTTTGAAATTGCCTCTTCTTGTGAGAAAAATTTCAGTTTGCCTGTGATGGAATTTTATCAGAGCTGGCATTTGTTCCGTGCAATTCCTGCTTCTTGTGCCATTTATAGAGTTTTTCACCCCAGTATTTTGCTTTAGATACCATAGCTATTCCCACAGCAAAGGGTATTAGCGAAGACGAAACCTGATAAAAATCCACTTAAGACAAAGGCGACAACATAGCAATTTTCCAGGTTGATTCCTCCCAATGACAGTTCCTGTGGGAGTTTGCGTGTGAGAAGTTTTGCCATGGGCAGGGCGAAAAACCAAATGCATGGAGAAATTCCGTGAATCGATGGCGGGGGTGGTCTTCCATTGCTCAGAGAAATTCATCGATGAATCGCCAATGGCCTACAAGGACATCAATACCGTCATGGACGAACAGAAGGATCTTGTGGAGATTGTCCACAAGATGAAGCCTCTGGCGGTGGAGAAGGGATAATTATTTCCTTTTAGGGCACATGGCGTACCCCCTGTAAAAGGAAATAATTATTTCTTGGTTTCCTTCGGCTCTTCCCATGTGATGAAGCCCTCGCCGATTTCCAGGAGTGCGACATTCAACGAATTATCGTCGGTCGTCCTGATCATCGGGCGCGCGCCTCTCGTGAGGTTCTTGGCCCTTCTGGAAGCGGTGATGACAAGCTTCCGGGGATCCGGAATGACTTTCCTTGCGTTTTCAAGATACTTTGCGTTCATAAAAATCCTCCTGGTTTATCAGTAATCAACTATATCGCGATGTTTGTCTATCGTTGTGAAGTCATTGCTCATTACAACCTCAAACCTGAAATTGAATTCCGGGACGGCATAAAGCACGTACTTCTCGGCAAGAACTTCCCTTGCAGGATTCTTGAGAGCGTCGCGGAGCATTAGATATCCGACGAATATGTATGTCTCATTTTCGACAAGGTTGCGGGCCATGAGATCATGGTATTTCGAATCCTTCTTCTCGGCTACGAACTTGACTGCCTCGAGATGCTTCTTGTGCATTTTCTCGAGCTCGCGTGCCATGCGTTCAAGAACGCCCTGGTACGGCAGGGAAGAAAGTTTCTTGATGAGAGGATCAAGCGTCCTCTGTATGACACCGCCGATGGCGGCGACCATCTGGAGCTGCGTCGTGCCTTCATAGATGTTCGTGATCCTGGCGTCGCGGTAGTAGCGTTCAGCATTGAAGTCATGCATGAACCCTGTTCCGCCGTGGATCTGTATTGTGTCGTAGGCTACCTGGTTCGCGACTTCCGTGCAGAGGGCCTTGCTCATGGGGGTGAGGACTGCGGCGACCTTCGAATAGTACTTCTGTTTCTCCCTGAGTTCCTCGTTGACCTGGCCTTCAGGAAGATTTTCGAACTTCTTGACGTAGCAGGCGCGGAGGTCGACATGTTTCGTAGTCTCATAGAGGAGTGTGCGGCTCGCGAGGATTTTGATCTTCATCCTGGTGAGCATGTCGTAGACGGCCGGGAACTTGTCGATCGGGCTCTTGAACTGCTCGCGTTCTGCAGCGTATTTCTTCGCTTCACGGTATGAGGCTTCGGCAATTCCGAGCGCCTGTCCGCTGATCGCGACGCGGGCGCCGTTCATCAGGGACATGACATACTTGGTAAGACCTCTCCTGCGCTGTCCGCAGAGCTGGGCGGGAACATGGTTGTACTGGAGCTCGCATGTCGCAACACCGTGTATTCCGAGCTTGTGTTCGATACGTCTTACGACGAGCTGCGGGCACGCTTCACAGATGAACATCGAGAGTCCGCGTCCATCGCTGGTTCCTTCCTCTGAACGTGCGAGTACCAGATGTATCTTTGCGCATCCATTGGTGATGAAACGCTTCATCCCGTCAAGATACCACTGTCCGGTCTTGGGGTCGAAGCTGGCCTTTAGACGAACGGACTGGAGATCGGAACCTGAATCAGGCTCGGTCAGATCCATCGAACCGTCCGCTTCGCCCGTGGCGAACTGAGGGAGATATTTGGTCTTCTGCTCTTCTGTGCCGAAATCGTAGATGGTTTCGGAAATATCCTGGAGCCCGAAAAGGTTCTGGAGGCTGGCATCGGCGCGGGAGACCATTTCTGTCATCATCGTATAGACGGTGTTCGGCAGGTTCAGCCCGCCGTACCTGTACGGGAGCATGACGCCCATGACGCCTGCGTTCCTGAGATCCTGTATGTTCTTCTGCGTGAGAGGATGGTACGTGACCACTCCGTTTTCAAAGTGAGGGCCTTCCTCGTCGATCTGCCTTGATCTCGGTTCTATTCTTTCGCCGGTTATTTCTCCGATGACTTCCAGTACCCTGCGGTAGCTGTCCATCGCGTCCTTGTAGTCGACCGGTGCGTGATCATGTTTCTTGCACTCGGTGTATTTTTCCTCGCGCAATGAAACGACTTCTTCGAGATCGAGGTTTGCAAGAGTAAACTGGAGATCTTTGTTATCTGTGAAAAAATTAGACATTGTACGTATCTCCTTATACTTTGGCCTTGAAGGCTTTGATTAATTTTGGGATGACGGAATTGACCTCGCCTACGATTCCGTAGTGGGCGACCGAGAATATCGGGGCGTCGGGATCATTGTTGATTGCGATGATCTTGCTGCTTTCCGCCATGCCTGCGCGATGCTGTACGGAACCGCTGATGCCGCATGCGATATAGAGCTTCGGACGTACGGTCACGCCAGTCTGGCCCACCTGGTGGTCATGGTTGATCCAGCCTGCATCGACCGCCGCGCGTGAAGCCGCGACTTCGCCGCCGATGGCCCTGGCGAGATCGCTGATGAGCTTGAAGTTCTCCTTGGTTCCCAGCCCGTATCCGCCTGCCACGATTATCGGGGCCGCCTGGAGGTCAATGGCTTTTTCCTTCTGCATGCGCTCGATGACCTTGACGATTGTGTCTTCAGGGGAGATCTCGGGCTTGACCTTGACAAGCTTGCCCTTGCGGGACTTGTCGGGATCGTTCAGCTTCATGACGCCGGGCCTGACGGTCACCATCTGCGGATCCTGCCAGGTATTGACGATGGTCGCGATGATGTTCCCGCCGAATGCCGGACGGATCTGCATGAGCTTGTTCTTGTACTGCTTCTGTCCGATCTTGTCGTCGAAGTCGTCGATCTGCAGGTCCGTGCAGTCGGCTGTGAGGCCGGCGAGGAGCGTCGATGCTACGCGCGGTCCGAGTTCGCGTCCCTTCGGAGTTGCACCGAAGAGGAGGATGTTCGGACGGTGTTCCTTGACAAGGCTTACGATAGTCCTTGCATAAGGAAGTACGGTGAACGGTTCAAATCTCGGATCTTCCGAGAGATAAACGGTATCGCACCCGTAATGGTAGAGAGTGCTTATGGAGCTCTCAAGGTTGTTCCCGATGTAGACGGCTTCGGTTTTCACACCGAGCCTGGCTGCAAGCTCCCTGCCCTTTGAGACAAGTTCAAGGCTCACGTTGGCGATTTTGCCGCCTTCCTGTTCAATGAAAATCCAGACGTTTCCGATTTTTTCTGACATTTTTATCACCCTAAAGTATGGTCTTCGATTAGTTCATGCATGAGAGAATTGATTCCCTCTTCGGTCGGTTCAATCTTCTTGAAATTTCCGCCCTTGAGGACGACGCTCATGATCTGCTTGACCTTGGTAGGAGAGCCCTTGAGCCCTGTGCGTTCGAGATCGGCACCGGCTTCCGAGGCGTTCAACTCTCTGATCCAGAGGTTTCTCTTCTTGAGCTCCTGCGTTTCCCCTTCGATGAATTCGGCATCGGTATAGTTTGCGCCGGCATGCTGTGCGAGAAGCTCGGTCTTCGTCCTGGCCTTCTTGAACCTCATCAGCCTGCTTGCGGCAGGAGGACGCGGATCGTTTGCGTCGATGACCGTCATGAGGGCCGGGAGAGGCGACTCAAGCACTTCGAATCCGCCTTCGATCGCGCGTTTCGCCCTGATCTTGTTCTTTTCAAGGGAAATGACTTCCTCCACATAGGAGATCTGGGGGAGGTTGAGCTTTTCCGCGAGCTGCGGGCCGACCTGTGCGGTGTCGCCGTCAATTGCCTGTCTTCCACAGAGGATGAGGTCGAATTTGCCGAGTTTCTTTGCGCAGCAGCTGAGTGCATAGCTGGTGGCGAGGGTGTCGGCTCCGGCGAATGCCCTGTCGGTGAGGAGCACTGTCTCATCCGCACCCCTGTAGAGGGACTGGCGGAGGACTTCCGATGCGTTGGGTGGTCCCATTGTACCGACGATGACTTTTGCCCCGTACCTGTCCTTGAGCTGCAGGGCAAGCTCAAGGGCGTTCAAGTCTTCAGGGTTGAAGATGGCGGGAAGGGCGGCGCGGTTGACCGTGCCGTCAGGCTTCATCGCCTCGCCGGTCACATTCTTGGTGTCCGGCACCTGTTTTACAAACACAATGATAGTGTAGCTCACAAATTACCTCGTTCATGGTTAACGTTCTGTGAAACAAAACTTACTACTATAAAAGGAAAATAAATTTTTAGGAACCGGTAAATTAGCATGATACTTGGATTTTTACAGACTGGAAGCGTAAAAAAAACCATGAATTTAGTGAAATGTTTTCAATAAGAAGATTATGCATTATGGAAATCCGGGCTTATTTTAAAATCCCTACTAAAAAGAAAGGGGAATTATGAGGATATCAGCACTGTTGATGGCTTTTGCATTTTTCATCTGCGCGAGCGCCCAGGCACGAATTGGGGAGTCCTATGACCAATGCGTCAAAAGATACGGAGAACCTGTGGCGAACAGGAATAATATCAAGCTGTTCGACCAGAGGACAGGCCTCGAAATAAAGCAGTTCAAGAAGGAGAGCGTGAGCGTGAACATCGTCTTCGGGAAGGACGCCAAGGCCATCTACGTCGAATATGACTACGACATGCTCAAGCTGGAGACAGGAGAGAAATCCTCCGAGATCATCAAGCAGCTCCTCGGCACCAACGGCAAAGACTGGAAGCCCGACAGCTCGATGAACAACCGCGACTGGCTGCTTGAGATCGACGATGATGAAGGAGTGATTGCCAGCGACAAGGTGGAACCTGGCCTTGCCAGGGACAGATGGATCTGCAACGGCGGCCCCGAAAAAGGTGGCCTTATCGCTGTCAAGTCCAGGATTTCCGGCTCACTGCTCATTTCAAATTCCGAATACATGGAGCTTGTCCAGAAGAACAGGCAGAATCCTTTGAAGGCAAGGTCGGAGAATGTCAAAAAGGCCCTTGGGAATTTCTAGGGTTGGATCGTTTCCTGAATTCGTACTCCAGCCAATATCTGAAATTTGTTTCAGCAGCTGGCGACCGACGACTATCGACCGACGACCTTTTTCTTTACAGTATCGGCGTAAGCAGCGAGCAGGCGTTTTCGAGGAGGCGCTGGGGGAGTTTCTTGTTGAGGATATCCTCGAGCAGGACTTCCTTGGATTCCGACATCTCCTTTTGGAATTGCGAGTGGAGTACGTTAAGGAAATCACCCTGCATCACTGTGAAATCCAGTTCATAGTTCAGGCGGAAGCTGCGGACATCGCAGTTGCTGGATCCCATGAAGGCCCAGACTCCGTCGACGATGACCGCCTTGGCGTGCGAGAAAGAACCTTCCTTCTCATAGATCTTTATTCCAGCATCAAGAAGCGTGGAGTAGAGGCTCTGTGTCGCGTATTGGGCATACCAGTGGTTGTTGTTGCGCGGGACGATGATCCTGATTTCAACGCCGCGTGCAACGGCCGTGCAGAGCAGCTTCCAGAATGGTTTGTCAGGCACAAAGTATGGCGTCATGATCCAAACGTATTTCTGGGCGGTTGCCGCCGAGGTCATGAAAAGCTTCTCGGAGGCCTGGTAGTTCTGTCCGGGACCTGAATCTATGACCCTCACGATTGAGTCGCCGCAGGGGGCTGAGATCGGGAAATTCTCTTCGACGAGAAGTTCTACTGGATGGTCGGTTGAAACATAATGCCAGTCGCGCAGGAACGACATCTGCAGTTCGCCTACGGCGGGTCCGCTTATCATGCAGTGGAGGTCGTGGATGTAATGGTCGGGACTGCTTAGTCCGCTGATGTTGTCATTGCTTATGTTGATTCCTCCGACGAAGGCGGTCCTGCCGTCGATGACGAGTACCTTCCGGTGGTTCCTCAGCTGTATGCCCCATGGCGATTTGAGCGTGAACTGCGAGAACGGGCGCATCTCGAAATTGGGGATATTCTTGCCGTATTTCCTCATGAGAAATGAAAACAGGGCCTTTGCGCTTCCGAACTTGTCATAGATGATCTTGACTTTGATCCCGCTCTTCGCCTTTCGTTCGAGGTGGTTTAGGATAGTGCTCCCTACAGCGTCGTCCATGATGATGAATGACTGCAGGTGGATGGTGCTGGAAGCCCTCTCGATTTCCTCGATCATTTTCGGATATGCCTTGGTTCCGTCAAGAAGAAGCTCGACTTTGTTCCCTGTCAGCGGAAGAGTGTCCGGTAGCAGCTTGTCGAGACTTGCGCAGAACACCGGGTATTCCTGGGATTTTTCAGCCTTGTAGATGTGTCTGTTTACGGC
>JBAQUG010000392.1:0-37622 GCA_049297395.1 Victivallales bacterium
CCCTTAGACAATTTTTACGAATATCCCTACAAGCCTCCTATGCATTACAAAAAATCTTGTTTTTTTGTATTTTTTTAATTGTTTCACTTGAAAAGCCTCTATTTAATCCTAATTTGTTTTGGGGAAAAAAGGTGAATAAAGGGGACTTTTGGTGAAGCAAGGCATAAAAAGCATCGTGCAGGAGGACAACTTCTTCTTCGGGGAGTTCGAGCATTCGCTCGACTCGCAGAGGAGAATCGCGATTCCCAGCAACTGGAGGAAGGAAAAGAAGACGAAGTTCATACTTCTCCAGGGAAGGCACAACGCGCTCCAGCTCATCCCTCCAAACATCTTCAATGATTTCATCGCGAAGATCCGGAAGGTCTCTTTTGCGGATGCTGCTTCCGCGCTCGCGCTGGTCCGGATCGGATCGGTCGGACAGGAATGCGAATGCGACAGCCAGGGAAGAATTTCAGTCCCACAGAAGCTCATCGACCAGTCAGGCCTGAAAAACCAGGTTGTCCTGGTCGGAGCGGTGACGACAATACAGATATGGTCGAAAGACAACTGGAACCTGTTCCAGAAATCAGACCAGAACGACGTGCTCGACGCGATCCAGAAAATCAGCGAACGCCCGGACGATCTGACAAGCATAATAAAGGGGCTTAAATAGACTTGAATGAAAACAGCATATCAGAAAATACGAGGTTTGGTCACACATCGGTTCTTCCTCGGGAGGTTTTGGACCTGCTGATCGTGAAGACCGGTCCGATGAAGGTGATCGACGGGACAGTCGGTTACGGCGGACACAGTTCTTTGATATTGAAAAAAAATGCGGAGGCGGTCTTGCTGGGAATTGATCGTGACGGCGAGGCGTTGGCGGCAGCGGAAAAAGTTTTAGGCTTCGCCGGAGATCGCATTCATCTGGTAAAGGACAGTTTCAGCAATCTAGCGGCATGCGCGGCCGGACTGGGGTGGCACTCGGTTGACGCGATACTGCTGGATTTGGGAGTATCATCTCCCCAAATTGACGATCCGAAGAGAGGATTCTCATACAGGCTGGACGGTCCGCTGGATATGCGAATGGACGTTCAGTCCCGCGAAACCGCCAGCCGCATACTTAATACATATCCCTACGAGGATCTCGAAAGGATCTTCCGTGAATACGGGGAGATCCAGAAGAGCAGGAAGCTCGCGGATGAGATAGTAAGGAGAAGGACGGAGAAGGAATGGATGTACACTGCGGAACTCGCGGACTTGTGCAATTCGATTCCGGGAATAGTGAGGAGGAACGGGCCCCCTGCCCCGTCTCTCTGTTTCCAGGCCTTGCGGATAGAGGTGAACAGGGAACTTGAGGAATTGAAGAAGGCGCTTGAAGATGGAGTCAAACTGCTGGCGCCTGGTGGAAGGATTGCAGTCATAAGCTTCCATTCGCTCGAAGACAGGATCGTAAAGCAGTATTTCAAGATGATGGCTAGCTGCTGCCTGTGTCCGCCCGGCCTTCCAATTTGCATGTGCGGGCACAGGCAGAGCTTAAAATTAATAGCAAAGAAGCCAGTCTGCGCGACAGAAGACGAGGTTAGGGGAAATCGCAGGGCGGCTCCGGCGAAGCTGAGGGTTGCGGAAAAGATGTAAAATCCTAAATTCGAATATCGAAATTCGAAACAGGATTAAAATTTCAAGTTTTCATTTAGATATTAAATCACAATTGTTTCGGATTTCGTGCTTCGACATTCGAATTTATAAGGAATGACAGGATGAGCATCAACGTGACAAGCTACAATCAGAGCGGGCCGAGGAGGAGGAAATCCAGGAACTCGGATACGAGCAGGCTGCAGATATTTGCAACCACGCTTAAGATTTCAATACCATTCTGCATACTGTTCACGGCAGCGATAATCAGGGTCATGTGGACCAGCCAGGCTGAATCCCTCAACAAGGAATCCGTATCCCTGGAAGGCAGGCTGTCGGACATCGACAGGGAAACAGCAAACCTCAACATAATGATTGAACAGCAGAGCGGAAAGAACATCCTTGCGCAGGTCAAGAAATACAATCTTGATCTGCACTATCCACTTGCAGGACAGATAAAGAAGTTTGATTTAAAAGAGAAGACAGTCCAGAAGGTGGCGCCCGCAGTCAAGCAGCCAGTGGCACAGGCTCCTAACGCCAAGCCGATAGTGGTGACACAGAGAAATGCTCCAAAGAATAATGTGCCGGCAAAATATTACCGTTGATGCCGCTCTGGACTTTTCTTCCCAGAGTGCTATGGTTGAAAACTTTTGAAACAATTGTCAAATCAATTTAATCATATCGGGAACCCGATGGGAAGCAAGAGATGGGGCGCAAGTATTTTGTCGCGAGAATAATAATAGCTTCAGTAGTCCTTCTGCTCATATTGATCAGCCTCATCCTCAGAATGTACCATGTCCAGATTGAACGGCATGACGAACTGTTCGGGAAGGCGAAGAACACCTACACCTCGACTGTGAAAAAAGAGGGCAAGCGTGGAGAAATCTACGATATCAACGGCAATCTCCTTGTCGGAAACAAACCCTGCGTGAACATTGCCGCGGATCCGGGGGAGACAGGAGACAGTACGAAATGCCGGGAACTTGCCGAGTATCTTCATAAAATGCTTGATCTCAGCTATGAAAATCTCTACGCACGTCTTTCAACCAGGATAAATGAAGGCAATGGCAAGTACATCAGGTATGTGATCATAAAAAAAGAAGTCGAACTCGAGCTCGGTGAAAGGATCCGCCATGATGCCAAGCTGAAGAAATACAAGGGTCTCATCTTTGAAAACAAGACCAAGAGATTCTATCCGAAAAACAAGCTGGTCGCAAACATTCTCGGATTCATCAATGTCGACGGCAACACCGTCGTCCCGGAGGGCGGAATAGAAAGGACAGTGAACACGAATGTCACGCCAACGGCAAGTGTGTCGGAAATAGAACGGACCCGGAAAGGAGTACGGCTTTCCGGAGAGGAGGAAAAGCTGAAGGCCGTCCAGGACGGCAACAATGTCTACCTTACAATATCCGAGCCTATCCAGATGATCGTCGAAGATGAGCTTGACAGGCTGATGCAGCAGTTCAACCCCGATGCCGCATATGCGGTCATGGCCGACCCATACACCGGAAACATAATCGCCATGGCGCAGCGCCCGACATTCGATCCGAATGACAGGACACAGATGGATCCCAGGGCCTGGCGCAACAGGATTACCGAGGATTCATTCGAACCCGGTTCCATCATGAAGTCCACGATCGTATCCGCAGCTCTCGACATGGGGATCGTCAATCCGGACACGAAAATAGACTGCGAGGGCGGCCACTGGTTCTTTGGCGGAAGAATGCTTGGGGAAGCTGCCGGACACGGACATGGCATTCTTTCCGTGACCGATATAATCAGGGTCTCAAGCAACATCGGCACTGCAAAAATCGCAGTGATGATGGGTAAGAAAAACGTATATGATACGATAAGGAACTTCGGTTTCGGACAAAAAACCGGAATACCCCTGAAACCTGAGGCCGTCGGCCTGATGCTGAAGCCTGATAAATGGGACGGACTGACCATATCAAGATATCCGATTGGACAGGGCTTTACAGTGACCCCCCTCCAGATGGTCAGGGCATACTGCGCACTGGCCAATGGAGGAAAGCTTCTTGAGCTGAGGCTGATCGACAGGCAGAAGAACCCGGCCACCGGCGAAGAAATAAAGATGGAAATCCTTTCACCCCTGGGCAACATATACAAAAATCCAGGAACACGGAAAAAGATTGTCGATATGATGAAGCTCGTGACCAAGAAAGGCGGAACCGCTGAAAAAGCGGGCGTCAAAGGCTACGAGGTTGCAGGCAAGACAGGAACCGCCCAGAAACTTGTCGACGGAGTCTATTCCAATACACAGCATGTCGCGTCATTTGTAGGATTCGTGCCTGCGGACAAACCCGCGTTCGTCATGCTTGTCACGGTGGACGAGCCCAGAGGTAAAACCTATTATGGCGGACTTGTCGCGGCTCCGGCGTTCAACCACATTGCAAAAAAGGCCTTGAGGATCATGAATATAACTCCTGAATACGAGGTTCCCGAGGAGGAAGACGAGGATGATCTGTAATGGATAAATATTTCTCCGAATACATCGATTGCCTTGAACAGATTGTTGTTTCAAGCAGGCCCTCAGGAGATTTCCCTGTAGGCGGAATAAGCAACAATTCAAGGAAGATTCAAAACTCATCCGTATTCGTGGCAATCCAGGGTGCAGGAAAGGACGGGCACGAATTCATAGGGTCCGCAATAGATTCAGGTGCGAAGGCGATAATACATTCCAAGGATGTCGCCACCTACAGGAACGGCGTTGGCTACATAAGAGTTTCAGATTCATATTCCGCATATGCGCGGCTGGTCGAGTGCTTCTATGATTTCCCGTCCCGCCTGATGAAAGTTATCGGAGTCACCGGGACAAACGGCAAGACAAGCTCGGTTTATCTTCTCAGATCGATACTGGACGCGGCAGGTTTGAAAAGCGGAATAATAACGACGGTCTGCTATGAATGGCCGGGACATTCGGAAGCCGCCGCAAGGACGACGCCGGAAGCATCTGAAATCCAGAGGATCTTTTCGGACATCCATTCCGCCGGATGCTCGCATGCCATAATGGAGGCCTCAAGCCATGCACTCGACCAGAACAGGATAGGAACTGCGAAATTCGCAGGTGCGATCTTCACCAATCTTACTGGGGATCACCTCGACTATCACAAGGACATGGAGTCGTATTTCAATGCAAAGAAGATCCTCTTTGAAAACCATATGACCGTCGACGGCATCGTCGTGATCAACGCCGACGATCCGTTTGGAAGACGTCTTGCAGCTGAGACTAAAAATGCAGACTGCATCAGGTTTGGCAAGGACGTCAACAATGATGCGATCATAAGTATCAGGAGAATAACTCCCTGCGGCACCGAGTTCGATTTATCCTTTGAGGGTCAGTCCTTCCACATCTCGTCGCCTCTTATCGGCGAGCATAACGCCTACAATATTTCGGGCGTTGCGATTCTGGCATACAAGCTTGGCGTCAAGCCTGAAATAATCCAGGAAACCCTCGGAAAGCCCATAGAGATCCCAGGACGCCTCGAAGCGTTCCATACGAAGAACAACGTAAGCATTTTCGTGGATTACGCCCATTCCGACGACGCCCTGCAGAGAGTCCTTGAAGCACTCATGAAGCTCAAGGAGAAACGCATCATCTGCGTATTCGGATGCGGAGGCGACAGGGACAGGACGAAACGTCCCCGGATGGGTGCTGTCTCTGCGAAATTCGCAGACAGGACAATTATCACGAGCGACAATCCCAGGACGGAGAAACCGGAAGATATCATCGCTGAAATAGTCAAGGGCATCCCCTCCTCCGCGAATTTCGCGGAGGTTCCAGACAGGCGCGAGGCGATCAGACAGGCGATAAGCGAGGCCGAACCGGGCGATATCGTTCTCATCGCCGGCAAAGGGCACGAGGATTACCAGGAGATCAACGGGATCCAGCACCATTTCGACGACCGCGAGGAAGTCAGGAGGCTTCTGAATTAAATGGATAATAATCTTTTCACATACAGCGAACTTGGGCAGATAACCGGCGGCAGATGGCTCGGACCTGCATTTTCCAATCCCGGAATCATCTTCATCTCAACCGACAGCCGCAAGGACTGCCGGAATTCAATTTTCTTCGCAATCAAGGGCGAAACTCTCGATGGCCATGAATATCTTGAAGCGGCAGCGGCCAACAATGCTTCTGCGATATGCATCTCGAAAAGCCGTCAGGGAATGAAACTTCCAGAAAAGATCCCGACTCTGATTGTTGAAGACACTCTCAAGGCCTATCAGGCACTTGCTCGTTTCCATAGGAAAAGACTCGGCTTGAAAGTCATAGCCCTGACCGGCAGCAGCGGCAAGACAAGCACCAAGGAAATCCTCAAGGCCATCTTGGTCCATGCCTATGGCGCAGAGAAGATCTATGCCACAGAAGGCAATACCAACAACCATGTGGGTGTTCCACAGAATCTCTTGAATCTCCGGAAGAACCACGAGTATGCAATAATTGAAATGGGTACGAACCACCCCGGGGAAATAGAGGTTCTCAGCCAGCTCGCAGAACCGGATCATGGCGCCATAGTCTCCATAGGAAACGCCCACATCGAATTTTTCGGAGACACCGACGGAGTCGCAAGGGAAAAGTCTGCGGTTTTCGCGGAAATGTCCTCTTCCGGGATGGCCATCATCCCTGCCGAAGGACCTGGCGTCAAAGCTTTGGACAAGGCTTCAAGTAAATACAGGACGTTGAGATTTGGAAGCGAAAAGGCGGAATCAGCTGACTTGACAATCAAATATCTCGGTGGCAACATGACAGGCAGCGGTTTCGAGCTTTTCTGGAAAAACTGCGAACTTCGCAAAACTGTGAACTGGCAGCTGACCGGGAAGCACCAGGCAATGAATGCAGGATGTGCCATACTTGCTGCAAATGCACTAGGAGTATCTCCGGAGACCGCATCGGAAGCGCTGAACAAGGGAGTCCAGCTTCCGGGAATGAGGATGAGAGTCCAGAACAGGGACGGGATCACCTGGATCAATGACGCCTATAATGCAAATCCTGAAAGCATGCGTGCCGGAATAGAGTGGTTCCATGAAGCCACTTCAAAGGAGGCCGTAAAAGGTTCCAGGATTTTTGTCGTCCTCGGCGACATGCTGGAAATGGGTGAAGCCGGCCCCATGGCGCATGAAGAAATATTGAAGTTCGTCACCAATCACATGCCACATGCAGTTCTGATAGTTGTCGGACCGATAATGGGTAAAGCCTCGAAGGTAATAACGAGCACGGATATTTCGATGCGCGATTTCCCGGATTCGGAGGAGGCTGCGAAATACGTAAAGTCAAAAATAAAACGTGGCGACATTATCTTCCTGAAGGGCTCCCGCGGAATGAAACTTGAAAAAATAGAGAACATATTCCAGCCATGAAACGACCTGCCATAGGCCTCAATATCGATTTCCGTGAAAAGAAGGATGCTCCAACATACCGGATTAAATCTGACTATGTGGACGCGGTATATGAAGCTGGAGGCATCCCTCTGCTGATACCAAGCATACCTGACAAATCACTTTTGAAGGAGTATGTCAGCAAATGCGACGCCTTTATTTTAACCGGAGGCAAGGATTATCCTCCGGAATATTATGGGGAAACAAGGCATAGCAAGACAAATATTTTGCCTAAGAACCGTTCTGAGACGGATTTCATATTGTCCACTCTCCTCCTGAAAACCAGCAAGACGGTCCTAGGAATATGCGCCGGACACCAGCTTCTGAACATTGTCCTCGGAGGAAAGCTGATACAGCATATCGACGGGCACTCGGACGATATCTATCACAAAGTGAAAATAGGAAAGGACAGCAAGATCCTGAGGGATATTTTCGGCAAGACTGAAATACTGGTGAACTCATCACATCACCAGGCGATAAATCCCAAGTACATTGGAAAAGGGCTGACCACGGCTGCGGTGTCTGAGGATGGCGTAATTGAAGCTGTGGAACACAGAGGGAAACAGATGATTCTTGGAATCCAATGGCATCCCGAAAGAATAAAATTCCCTGAACACAGGAATAAAATCTTCAAGTGGCTCGTTGAAAAAGCATCGATCAGATGATATGAATAAAGAACAACAATGACGCTCGTAATCATATATCTTCTTTTAACCGTACTACTTCTGCTATTGAACGCATTTTTCGTGCTTGCGGAATTCGCGGCGGTCAAGGCACGCCCCACCCACATGGAGGCCCTTGCCGCCAAGGGTGACATAAGGGCAAAGATGATGCAGAACATCCAGACCCGTCTGGACAAGTACCTGTCTGTCTGCCAAGTTGGAATAACCCTGGCCAGTATCGGACTTGGCTTTGTGGGGGAACCCGGTTTCGCGGCGATCATCGCCTACCTCCTGCAGAAGGCTGGTTACGGAAACGGAATAGCCGACGCGACGATCCATGGGATAGCTATCTCAATCTCCTACATACTCATCTCATACCTGCACATTGTCCTAGGGGAACAGGTGCCGAAAATCTTCGCGATCCGCAAAGTCGAGCAGGCCGCACTGAACACCGCATTTCCTCTGCATTTCTTCTATTTCGTGTTCTTCATCCCCCTCTGGGTGCTGAACTGGTCGGTTGACGCCATACTGTTTCTCCTGGGAGTTCCGAAGGCGTCGAAACACGAGGGACATTCTGAGGATGAAATAAGAATAATCCTAGACAATTCCCAAGCGAGCGGCATGATGACATTCCGGCGCCTCCTTTATATCGAGAACGTGCTCGACATGGGAACCCTCACCGTGAGGAACTCAATGCGTTCACGAGAAAGAATGCACGTGCTCCGGACACTGGCGACTCAGGAGGAGAACAACAAGATCATCACAGAATTTAAACAGTCACGTTACCCCCTCATAGGAGAAGACCCTGAAAATCCGCTGGGATATGTGCACTTGAAAGACCTATATCTTGCTATGACTGCTGGGAAACCTACGACAGATCTCAAGAGTTTCGTCAGGCCATGCCTGAAGTCGAAGGAGAGCGATACCATTGAACAACTTCTTTCAGTAATGCAGCGCCGGGGCAACCATGTGGCACTGGTATACAATAACAAGGGAGCATGGACCGGTTTCGTAACGATGGAAGATCTTCTTGAGGAAGTCGTGGGCGCCATCGAAGAGGAATTCCCCCTTGAAGTACCAGTCTACCTCTCAGACGCTCTTACTGCCGACAGGGTCCTACTGGATGTCGAGGGCAAATCAATAATTGAAGCTACAGAGAATGCCCTGAGCCGCCTAAATCCTAACGATCTTCCACTTCCCACGGAAAAGATCATGCTTTCGGTATTGGAGAGGGAAAAACTAATGAGCAGCTATGTCGGCAGGAACATAGCAATACCCCATGCACGTCTTAAAAGCCTGGCACGGCCTGTCGTTGTTGTCGGACGCCTGAAAGAGCCATTTCCTGCTCCAGTTCCCAATGAAACCATAAATATCATTTTTATACTTCTCACTCCGGCAGACATACCGCGTGTCCACCAGGTCCTGCTGTCCCACATAGCCCAGATGCTCGACAGCGATTTCCTGTCGGATCGGCTGCTCAATGCAAAAACATCCGGCGAACTTTTTGAAGCACTGAAGACCGCCGAACAGGCATCACTGGCATAAGGGAATGATAAAAATCCAAGGACAGATTCTGCAAGTTTAATCCATCCGGGCAAACCATTCATTCAAGCTTCATCGCCGCCTGTGAAAAAGCGTTTGGCCTTGTCGATGAAAGTATCCATGAGAGGATGGTTTTTAGAGCCTTCCTGTATGGTCTTGAACTTGGCAAGAAGATCTTTCTGTTCGCGGGTGAGGCTTGTCGGAACTTCGACAAAGACCTTTATATGCTGATCCCCGCGCTGGCCACCACGGAGGGAAGGCATTCCCTTGCCCTTGATGCGCATGACAGTCCCATTCTGTGTCCCCTCGGGGATCTTGAGTTTCGTCTTGCCTGTTATTGTCGGGACTTCAACAAGTCCGCCAAGCGAGGCTGTCACAAAATCTATAGGAAGTTCACATATTATATCTAGTCCGTCACGCTGGAAAATTTCGTGCGCACGGACATGTACGACGACGTAGAGATCTCCGGCCTGTCCACCGCGGACACCCCCCTCTCCTTCTCCTGAAACCCTCAACCTTGATCCAGTGTCAACACCTGGCGGTATATGGATTTTCAAGATTTTCTCGACCCTCATCCTTCCTTCACTGCCGCATTTCCGGCATGGGTTCTGAATTACTTGACCAGCCCCATGGCAGTTCGGACAGGTCTGCCTGATGCTGAAAAAGCCCTGAGACATGGAAATATTCCCTGTCCCGCGGCATTTTGAGCAGGTGCTCTTGCCGGTCCCGTGCTCGCATCCGCTTCCGTTGCAGGCATCGCATGTTTCGAGTCTTGGAATCTTTATCTTCTTGTCAGATCCATATACGGCCTCTTCAAAGTCGATCTCAATATCGAACCTGAGGTCTGCGCCATCCCTTTCACCGCTTGAAGACCTGCGGCCACCGCCAGTGAAAAGCTCTTCGAAAATTGAAGATCCTCCACCACCGCCGCCGCCACCACCAAAGAACTGGCTGAAAATATCATAAGGGTCGTGGTATTCAAAACCTCCATAACCTGCACCTGGCCCTGATGAACCGCGGGAGGTAAAGGCGTCATGTCCCAGCTGGTCGTATTGCGAGCGTTTCTGCGTATCGCTCAGGATTTCATAGGCGTGGGAAATATCCTTGAACTTCTCTTCGGCTTCCTTGTTGCCTGAATTCTTATCGGGATGGTACTTGATGGCAAGCTTGCGGTAGGCCTTCTTGATCTCCTCCGCGCTTGCTGTCTTGGAAACTCCGAGTGTTTCGTAGAAATCCTGTTTCGATGGCATATCCGGGTTTCCTATTTTGATTCTTTCGCATCAGATTCATTGCCGACCGGCTGCGTCGGGCCGCTGCTTACGACCACGGATGCCGGCCTGAGAATTCTTTCACCCATCTTATAACCCTGCCGCCACTGTCTGAGAATCCTCCCCTCCCCGTGTTTATCCGAAGGCTCCTTGGAGGCAGCCTCATGCAGGTTGGGATCGAATATCTGCCCCTCGGAAACCTGGATGATATCAATGTCAAGTTCGCTCATGGCCTTCCTGAATTCAGAAAGGATCATCTTCATTCCATCATCAAGAACTTTGAAATCCGGCTTCTTCTCTGAAGCTTCAAGCGCAAGCTTGAAATGATCAAAGACATTCAATACCGGCTGGATGGTATCGATCTTTACAAAAGTCCTGGCCTCAGCCATGTCCTTGTAAGTCCTCTTGCGGAAATTATCAAAGTCAGCATATGCTCTCAGGAGTTTGTCCTTATTGGCGGCAAGTTCCATTTCAAGCTCGGCGACCCGCTGCCTGAGCATGTCTTCAGGAGAAAGTCCGTTTTTCCCATCCGCAGCAGCGGTGGATTCCATATCAGAAGGATGGACGGGAACATCCTGATCAGCCTTATTTCCGTTGTTCTCGGCGGCACCGGCTGATTTCTTTTCCACATCACTGTGATTTTTCTTTGACATAAATGTTCAAGATTCCTTAGTAATATTTCGGGAACGAGATTATAATTCACATTCAATATTTTTCAATCCTGTTTTCCTATGCCGGCCTCTTTTTTTTGAATGTCCTTGAGCAGCCTGGAATACGAGTCCTTCAAAGTTTTGTCTTCAGGATGGATTTTCATGAGGCCCTCCCAGATTTTACGCGACTCCTCGAACCTACCCTGGTTTGCTAGAAGGGCACCGAGGGTGTATGTGGCGACAAAATGGTTGGGGTACATTGAAATTGCACTGCGAAGATCTTTCTCGGCTTCCTTATAACGTCCGAAACAGGAGTTGTAAATCCCCCTATTGGCAATGGCCGTAACATAATTAGGATAAATGGCTATGGCTTTGTCACATGCAGACACAGCCTCCTCGTATTTATTCATCATTTCCACAGGATCGCCTTCCTTTCCAGCATATTCACCTAGCTGGACGGCAAGATTGTTCCAGGTCTTTACGCTCATTGGCGCCGAATTAACACCGGCCACCGCAATGCTCATCTGATTATCCCAGTCCTTGCCCCGTTCATACGTCCGGACTGATAATGCCAGGACCGCAGCTGCCACAGCCAGTGAAACCAGCCTGTAGTCGATTTTCCTGAACATGGCGGCGGCAAAGACAGCCGTAAAAGTACAGAGCCAGATGCTGGGAATATACTGCAGCCTTTCCCCAAAGATTGTTCCGGCCATTATTATGAAATTCCCGGCAGGCAATATGCAGACGACATATGCCATGAGCATGAATATGACTTTGAATCTGATATTTTTGAAAAGCAGGATGATAGATAGGGGAACTGCAGAGAAAAGGAGAAGCGTCAGCCATGCCGTCCAGTCTAAAACCGAGTTTGAAGGCAGAAGCTGTGCATATGAATAATCATGGCAAAGCGCGGACGGCCAGAAGAATTTGAAAAGGGCGAGTCCCTGGACTTTAAGGGCGCTTATGAGATTCAGGGGAAACCGGCACAACGCTATAGGATTGTCGATAGCGGGATCAAAATTGGCCTTTGATGGTACTATCGTGCCAAGGGCGAAATACCTTGAAGCAAAGAAGACCGCCAACATGGTACAATAGAACCCGTATATTCCGACCTTATCCTTGACGAATCTCATGAAGCGTTCCCTTGTAAATGGTCTATCAAGATATAAGTCGACAAGGATAAAGAGGGGAAGAGCTGCAATACCATGCTCTTTTGACCAGCATGCCAATAGGAAGCTGGATCCAGCAATTAAAAAGGCATATTTCCTCGTGTAAACATAGGTGTGGGATATCAGTGCTATCATGAGAAACATGGCACAGAGCAGCTCTCCGCGTCCAAACGCCGGGATCACCGCTTCTGTATGTATAGGATGCACGGCAAAAATCGCTGAGGCAAAAATCGCGGCCCAGTATCCAAGCTTCAGTCTCAGTGATAATTTAAAGACCAGGAGTGTAACGATCAAGTGCAGGATGAGGTTCCCGATCCTGAAAGCCGGGGAATAATAACCGCTTGTCTTGGCGTTCAGCCAGTACGTGAACAGGGTAAGAGGACGATAGAGCCCCTGCTTCCTGTTCTCCTGCCAGAAATCCCGCTGCCAGCATTTCAGCGGATTTGCCTCCTGGGCATAAAAAGGATCATTTTGGATCAGGGGAACATCGTCGAATACGAAATCTCCTCGCAGGGAATCGAAATAAGGAACAATTGCAGCGAGAATGCAGATCATAATCGCATAAGGAATATAATGTTTCATCTGTCTCTTTTTATCGCTTAATGTCATATTTGCCCTTTTCCGAACTTATTTCCTTCTGTAAATCTTCGAGAGCTCGTTTTATCATCGGCTGGGATGGGGCCATCATCAGGGAAATATTCCATATCCTGACAGCCTCCTCCGATTTTCCAAGGTTTGCGAGAACGGCTCCGAATTTATTATAAATATCGGGATTTTCCGTTCCAATATCAATAATCCTCCTGAGATCCTTTTCCGCAGATTCAAAATCTCTAAGTTCTATATTATATAACGCCCTGCTGAGATAAGCCATTTTGAATCTTGGATAAATCTGAATTGCATTGTCACATGCCTCTACAGCTTCTTTAACTTTCCCATCATGGACGAGCTGGACGGCAAGATTATTCCATGTCTTCGCACTTTTAGGACAGGTCCTTACACCGGCAAGGGTGATGCTACGCTGGTCCTGCCAGTCAAACGACCTTGCATATGTCCTGGATGCAAATGCCATCACCATGACAGCAAGCAATGCCGCAAACAGATTCAAATCTATCTTCCGCGAAATTCGCAGCAATATAACTGCAAGAGCAAAGCAAAGCCAGGCACTAGGCATGTAATAAAGTCTTTCGGCGAATATCGTTCCTGTAGGTGTGATTATGTTGGCCGCAGGAAGGATGGATACCACATATGCCAGCGATAAAAATGCTATTTTACCCTTGAGTTTCGGAAAGAGTCCGAGAAGGACGAACGGTATGGCAAAGACAATAAGGGCAACCGCAATACCTGTTGGATCAAAAAATGATTTCAACGGAAGCATCTGGGCATAGGAATAGTCATGTGAAAGAGTAACGGGCCAGATGAAGAGGTAAAGTGCGAATCCCTGGATGTTTATTGCGCTCAAAAGACGTTCAGGTAATGAACATAACGCAAGCTGGTTGTCCAGAAACGGATCAAATCTTGTCATTGCCGGCATTACCGTCCCCATCGCCTCGTATCTGGCAAAAACGACAAGCACCATGGCGATAATATAGGAGAAATATGGTTTTAGACCTGGCATGCTCGACTTTTTATCCCATTTCATCCTGCCAGAATAAAAGTCATAAAGCAGGCACAATGGGATAAGTGCGACACCGTGCTCCTTCGACCAGCATGCCAGAATGAAGCAAATCGCTGTTCCAATTGAATACAAAAAATTTCTGCGAATATAGGTATGGAAAAGAAGACCGGTAAAAATGAAAAACCCGCAAAGGAGCTCTCCTCTCCCAAATGCAGGTATGACTGCTTCCGTATGGAGGGGGTGGATGGCGAAAATAACGCCTGAGAAAATAGCGGCATGCCTGCCAAGCCTCAATCTCAGGGCCAGATTGAATACGACAAAAACGGTAATTATATGCAGAAGCAGGTTCACAGCCCTAAATGCAGGAGAATAAAGACCGAAAGACTTGGCATTGAGCCAGTAGGAAAATATGGTCAGGGGACGATATAGGCCCTGCGCCAGGGATTCCATCCAGTAGTCCCTTTTCCAACAGTCAGTCAAGGAATTATCAGTCTTGTAAAAAGGATCTTCAGAAAGGAGCGGGATGTCATCAAAGGCAAAATCGCCCTCTATCGAACCAATATAAGGGACAACTGCCGCCAGGAGTAGAATGCCCCATAAGGCATATTTGCTGCGGACAAGGGCTCTCAAATAATCTGAAATACTTTTCATCTACGGATTTTAACTCTTCTGAGCTGCCACAGGGAAAGACAGTAGTTCCACATAACGCCGAATCCGAGCTTGCTTTCGCCTGCCGTCCTTTTACGGAAAAAAATCCCCACCTCCCTGAATTCCGACTTGTCAGGATGAATTTGCAGGAGGTACAGGATTTCCAACAGGATCTTGAAACCTCTTGGATTCAGGAATGGACGGATCCTGCGGTATGAGGATGCGCGAACGATGAAAAATCCGGACATGGGATCACTGACTTCAACCCCCAGCGTCATCGTGGCCATCAAAGTCGCAGCGCTGCTTGCGATTCTCCTGTGGATCGGCCATCCGCCCTCAATCCCCCCTCCGGCTGAATAACGTGTACCAATCACCAGATCGCATTTTTCCGCCTCGGACAGCATTTTGAGGAGGCAGGACTCATCATGCTGGAGATCTCCGTCCATGACACACAGATACTCGCCCTTGGCAATGTCAAATCCGTCGACAATGCTCGGGCTCAATCCTTTGCCATGGGTCCTCCGCAGGCAATGGATGCGGCTGTCCTTCTTCGCATATTCTTCTACCACCTGCCAGGTCAGGTCAGGAGAATTGTCGTCGACAACGATTATCTCAAGGTCTTTACCTAAAGGGATGGAGGCAAGTTTTTCCAAGAGAATAGGAATATTATCTTTTTCATTATAAGTGGGTATCACTATTGAACAAAATATTGACATCACTTCCCCTGTTATCTTGTATTCAAATATTTAAACCAGCCATGATATCATGTCAGTTTTTATTATACCTGCAAAATAGTATATTAAAATTGATTGTTCAAGAATCAATATAATTAATACTCCCTTCACAAATCGAGCTGGATGATGATAAATTCATCATTTAACAAACTTACAGGGCTCTTGCCAGGCAATTATATTCTACGTACAATTCCACTACTTGCAGGCCGACACCTCCTGCGAATTGAATATCTGCCTAAAGCATTTATCTTAGGATAATGGACAAGCATGTTTTCTTTACTGGTTTTTGCCTGTGTCCTGGGCTGGTGGCTCCGGCAGCGTTACAAAACTCAGCATCATTTATTTGCTGAAAGTGCAAAACCGTGAAAATCAAAAATAAGTTGTTACATTTTTTCAGAAGGGCTTAACGGGTTAGGATGGGCAGACTCAGGAATTACATTCCGCATTTTGCGGTGTTCGCAATAGCCTTTTCGGTTTTCCTTCCAACAACTGGAAATAATTTCGCGTGGGACGACATCCGCAACTATGTTGATAATCCGTATTGGAGAGGTCTGTCAGCCGGGAACATCGCATGGATGTTTTCAACGCTCAGCTGCGACAACTATTTTCCGCTGACTTGGCTTTCGCTTGCACTGGACTACGAGATATGGGGGCTCAACCCAATGGGATATCATTTCACCAACGTCATCATACATTCCCTCAATGCGGTGGTCCTCTTCTTGCTTGCAAAGCGGGTGCTCAACATGATCTTCCTTCAAAGATTTCAATTGCATCTGAATGAGATAAGCATCGGAGCTTTCGCCGCCGCCATTCTTTTTTCGCTGCATCCGCTCAGGGTGGAGACAGTTGCATGGATTTCAACAAGAGCAGATCTCTTATGCGCGTTTTTCTATATGCTTGCGGTCTTTTCACATCTTGACATGAAGAATTACGGAACAACGGCATACTCGCGTTTCAGAATGCTCCTTACCTTCTCCTTCTTCATTCCGGCCCTGCTCTGCAGGGCCTGGGCTATCACCTTGCCTGCCGTTCTGCTCATACTTGATATATATCCGCTGAAACGGATTGACATGAACTGCCGTCCTATGCGTTCTCTATTTGCCATTCTGCGGGAAAAACTACCTTTTTTTGTTTTTTCCTTCATCATTTCGATCCTTGCCTTCCTTGGCAAAAGTGGAAGCATGAAGAGCATCGCATCATATGGGTTACTTGAAAGGACAGCCCAGTCATTTTATGGGCTCGGCTTCTATCTCTACAAGACCTTGATTCCACTTAATCTATTACCTCTGTATATGCAAGAAGACGCCTCTACATTCTCGAAACCATTGGGGATTTTCCTGATATCTCTTGGTCTCTGCGTCACCCTGCTTGCCGTAATAAGCGCATCTCGTCTGCCATGGCTGTCTGCCACATGGTTCTGCTATGCCATAATTCTTTCACCGGTACTGGGATTTTTCCAGAGTGGCCTCCAAATAGTTGCCGATAGATATTCCTATATCTCCACCATCCCTCTATTCATGGTTGCTGCAGCAGGAATAACACGGCTTGGAATAACTAGGGGCATGAGCGAGAAATACCGCGGCATGTGGAGCTTTGCCCTCGTGATTGCCCCTGTCATCGCCATCTTTTACACAGGACTTTCAGTTGCTCAAATGCAGATATGGAAGAATTGTGATACGCTATGGTCGTATGTCATCGAGATCCAGCCACGAAATTTTGTCGCCTATTACAACCGTGGAAATTTCAGACTTTCTGTCGGCGATTCCGACAGTGCAATTAAAGATTACGACAGGACCATCGATATTTTTCCACTCCACAGCCAGGCGTATTTTAATCGTGGTAAAATTATCCTCGACAGAGGCAATCCCGAAAAAGCTCTTCCTGATCTCAATCGGGCCTTGTCAATAAATCCTAATTTCATGGAAGCTTATTCCAACAGGGCGAGAGCGTTCAAGCTGCTTGGGAGAAACACCGAATCAGAAGCTGATATCGAAGCGGTACTGAAACTGAATCCCAAGGACTATTGTGCCTGGCTTGAATGGGGCTCCCTCAAAAGAGGAAGGAAGGAATTCAAAGCGGCTATAAAAGACTATTCCGAATCCATCAAGATAGATCCCTCAAGAATTGATGCCTATGTGAACAGAGGAGGCACTTATCTGCTGATGGATGATGCTATTCCAGCCTCAGCCGACTTTGGCTCTGTAATCAGGCTCTCGCCTGAATCTCCGCTAGGGTATTATGGACAAGGACTGGCACATGAGAAGATTGGACAGGAAGCACAGTCGCGGGAACAGTTTTCCAAGGCGCTCGAACTGGCTGTTAAATCCGGTAATTCAGGATTGCAGGCCGAGCTGCATGGAAAACTTTCTAAATAAAGATTCCCTCACAAGGCTCCTTTCATCCATTCATCCCCCATCTTGACACATAATCTTAATTCCGATTTCCATTGAGACTGTAGCGCCGTATATTAAATGCTATTGAACAAGATTCAATTCAATTACCAGTCAGGATGGAATTGTGAAGGAAAAGGATCCAGTAAATACGAAAGAAGGCTATATTTCAAAATTCAAGAGCCGACTCATCGAATTCACACTTGTCGGCGCCTTTCTTCTACTTCACTTCTACCTAGTTGCCGCGGCATCACAGGATAAATCTCCTGTTTTCGATGAATCCGTCCACATTGCAGGAGGACTCAGCTACTGGTTAGGCAACGACTACCGCATCAATCAGGAAAATGGAAACTTCCCCCAAAGATGGGCGGCAATCCCATTGATGTTTCAAAAACTCAAATTCCCCGATCTGAGGCAGATACCGCTTCAACAGACAGACGAGTGGACAATCGCGGAAGAGTTTATGTTCAACTCCGGGAACAATCCTGATAGAATTCTGCTGTTCTCAAGAGCAATGATAAGTATTCTAAGCCTGCTAACAGGCCTAGCTGTTTATTTTTATTCAAGAAAATTATTCGGAATAGGAGGAGGCCTGATATCGCTTACACTCTACATTCTTTGTCCCGAAATACTTGCGCATGCCGGCCTTGCCACTTCCGACATGGCTGTTGCCATGGCGTTCATCTTGGCGATCATCTGCATATGGAACGTTCTTAACAGAATCTCTGTTAGTACCATTATTTTCTCATCGCTGTCCCTAGCCCTTCTCTTTGTTTCAAAGTTTTCAGCTTTCATTATAATACCAGTTTATCTAGTCCTTATTTTCATCAGGTTGAGAAACAAGAGGCATACCGAATGCGAGATTTTTTCAAGAAAGATAAATATTGAAACACAGGCAAAACAGCTTCTTTCCTATTCATTAGTGCTGCTTGTAAATTTTATTGTCATTTTATTTTTTATCTGGATGTCCTACGGGTTCAGGTTTTCCATTGTTAAAGCTCCAGAAAAAGGAGACAGGATAACTCTCGATAAAGTCTTTGAGTATAAATGTAAATCAATCGGAACAGCGGGAGAAGCATTGCTTGCTGCAAAAAAAATGGAACTTCTTCCCGAGGCATACCTTTTTGGATTAACTTCAGTCCTGAAGGAGTCAAGAGCCCGCAACTCCTATCTGAACGGAGAACTCAGCACCAATGGCTGGTGGTATTTCTTTATTTACAGCTTCATGGTGAAAACACCTCTGCCTCTACTTCTGGTTCTAGCAGCTTCCCTTATCTTCTTATCCAGGGAAAGGATGTTTTACAATGACAAAATCTATATGCTGACTCCATTCCTGGTCTTTATCCTGATTTATTTCATCTTTGCCATATCGAGCAGGATGAACATAGGGAATAGGCATCTCCTTCCTATTTATCCATGCATTTTCATTATCTGCGGATCTGCATTTTTAATGCTGAGATCAAAACTGCTGATTGTAATTATCACTGCCTTCCTGATTGCATGGTTTGTTGTCGAATCCTATAAAATACGGCCCAATTATCTTGCGTACTTCAACCAGCTTGCAGGTGGACCGGGAAACGGATATAAACATCTCTCAGACAGCTCTCTCGACTGGGGGCAGGACTTGAAAGAGCTCAGGAAATGGATTGATAAATACAATAAAAACGGGGAACCCATTTATCTTTCATACTTTGGAACTGCCAGGATCAGTCATTATATGAAGGACTACAAGCAACTTCCGTGTATTTTCAAACAGGATAGGGGAGCCAATGTTTTTTTTGAACTTAAAGGTGGCATTTACTGTATCAGCGCCACAATGTTCCAATTGACATATTACAGTTCAGGCTTGAAGAAAGAGACAGGTTTGAATTCATCCGATATCAATGAAAAACTGTTTATGGGCATTTCTTCGGAAATGAAAAGTTTCTTTGAAGGTAAGTCGGATTTGTCAAATGCCGGCCAGGATCCGGCAAAGGCTGGAAAACTTATTTCCTTTAGGCGTAATTATGATATTTATGACTATCTGCGATTTGCAAAACTCTGCCTGTATCTCCGCTTCCACCAGAGAGAACCGGATGCGTATGCCGGATATTCCATCCTCATTTTCAAGCTTACAGACAAGGACATTGAAGAGGCAATGTCGAATTAATAACCCTGCTTCTTCAGCTTCTCGAAATATCCGAAGGCCTTTGCCGCCATTTCCTTTTCACCTATGCCTTCAAAAATATTTCCGCAGTAGTAATAAGCATCAGGATACGAGGGTGCAAGTTCATTGAGTTTTAAGAATTGTTTCAGTGCATTCTCATAGTCGCCCTTCCTATAACTGGCGAGCGCAAATTTCTTCACTGCATATTCCGAATTCGGATTCAACGCAACGGCCCGACGGTAGGAGACATATGAATCGTCTTTCCTTTCCGTCAGTTCGCAGACTATGCCAAGATTATACCAGGCATCTGAATCTGGTGTTATGCTGTTGGCCTTCCTATAATGGAACTCTGCGGATTTTAAATCATATTTGCTTCTGTAGTAGTAGTTGCCAAGATTGTAATGGGCGATGAATGAATATTGGCTGCCTGCCGCGACCGACTTCCATAATGTCTCGGAATTTTTCCAGACGGAGGCCTGGCGATATGCCCCCCATGCCGAGATCGTGGTGAAAAGGAGGAGTGCACATGCGAACACCGTCCTGTAAATCCTGGAGCTGGTTATTTCAGCTGCGGATCCTGCGATGAGGAAGATTCCTATCAGCGGGAAATATCCATATCTGTCAGCAGTGATGAAGTCCCGGAACGACCATGAGACAAGTATCGCCGCAGGAAGGAACGAGACCAGGAGGAAGAATATCCCGAAGAATACGATCTTCAGCCTCCTTATGTACGCATAGGCGCCTGCCGCGATGAAGGACAGCAGGATCACAACTCCGCTCAGCGTGATGCGGCTCCCGTCATAGTAATCATACCATGAATAATAGGCCTCGGGATTCTTCACGAGGAGAATCCTATATAGCCAGTCCTCGGAGACGGAAGGAATGAAGACCAGCCTGAACAGGATGAACTTGAGTTCATGCCCGAAGGCGTTCATCTCCAGCTTTGAATTGATCAGGCAGGCGATCAGCGATATCACGAAGAATGGAATGAGCCTGGACAGGCTCTCCCTGTCCATCTTCCTGTCGAAATACCAGAATAACGCCGGCAATATAATCGGGAGGACAAATGCCGAAGGCTTGGAGAACACCGCCGCAAAGAAAAACAGCAGCGAAAACATGTAGGCCTTCTTGGATGACACGGTAACGAAATATGTGAAATTGATGAGGGATAAAAGAGAAAAGGAAGTCATCAGGAGATCCTTTCTGCCCATGCACCATGCAACGGCCTCAACCTGGAGCGGATGGACGGCGAAGAGAGTGCAGGCGGCCAGGGCGGCATATCTGTTCCTGACGATAATCTGCACGAATGTGAATACAAGGAAGACGTTTAAAAGATGGAGGAGGATATTGTCAAGGTGCAGGACGGAGGATTTGAGTCCGAAGATCCCGGACTCGAGAAGGTAGCTCATGTAGGTGAAAGGGATATAGAGCTGTTCCTCGGGGATTTTTCCAGGAGTCAGGATCGTGACAATGTTTTCAACCGAGAATTTCTGAAGGCATGGATTGCTAAAGATGTTTTTCACATCATCCCAGCTTGTGGGCTCAAAGCTTAAATCCTGACTATATATGAAAACAACAGATGCTGCTGGAATCAATAAAATCAAATGTCTGCTTCGAGCAAAGAAATCATGAATTATACGGTATATGCTTATCATCTATATATGGTTTATGACCTTGCGCCGCATCAACCTGTCAAGGTCGGCTAGATCGGCCTTGTTGAGAAGACTGGTCCTGTCCTTCAGTAATCCGTCCGCGATCAAAGTCATCTTCGCGCAGGTTTCAAGAACTTCCAGCCTGTCAAAGGCCTCGAGGAGGGTTTTCCCTACAGTCAATATGCCGTGGTTTTTCATGACGACGCAGTTAGCAGTTTTTGCGGACTTCGCAACTGCTTCAGCCAACTTCTTGGTCCCCATGAGCAAATATGGAGCATACGCTGGCCTGCCTAGAACTGCATATGATTCGGCAAGGAGCCTGAAGTTGATCTTCGCATCCGTCGCCGCAAAAGCGCTTGCTACAACAGGATGCGCATGCACTATTGCATCGATATCCGGTCTTGCCCTGTAGATCATCAGATGCATTGAAACTTCAATGCTCGGCTTGAATTTTGTAATTGGATTCCCCTCCATGTCCATCACACCTATCTCCGAACCTTTCATACGGCCCTTGTCCGAACCAGACGGTGTAATGAGTATCTTGTTTTCGGCAAAGCGGACGGAAAGGTTACCTCCTGAAGTCGTTGTCAATCCCTGCTCATACAAGCGCCTCATGAAATAAGCTATTTCCTCCCTGCAGGCATTTAATTTCATATTAGAACTTCCTGTGTTTTATATGGATCCATCATGTTTGAAGAATATACATTTAAGGGATAGAATAATAAAGGAAACCTTAATTTTAAAGTGTAAAAAGGATATCATGATGAAACTCGGGATTATTGGCGGAAGCGGTATTTATGATGCTGGAAATATCAGGAATATAAAAGAAGTTTCCGTTGGTACGCCATTTGGTGATCCTTCCGACAAACTTACTACCGGCGTAATCGGCGGAGTTGACTTCGTGTTCCTGCCCAGGCATGGAAAAGGGCACAGGATACTTCCGGGCGAACTGAATCACAAGGCCAACATTTTCGCCATGAAGAAGATTGGAGTCACACACATAATCAGCATTTCCGCCGTGGGGAGCCTGCAGGAAAAATACAGGCCGAGGGATATTGTCATAGTCGACCAGTATTTCGACAGGACCAAGAAAGGACTTGAACATACTTTTTTCGGAAACGGGATCGCCGGCCACATTTCCATGGCAAATCCTGTATGCCCAGAACTTGCGGGACTCGCATGTGAAGCCGCAAAGATTTCAATAAAGGAAATCCACGGTTCAGCCTCCGGCAAACCAAAGGTGTTCAAAGGAGGCGTTTATCTGAACATGGAAGGACCTGCCTTCTCGACCAAGGCTGAATCGGAAGTTTACAGGTCCTGGGGCATGGATGTCATAGGCATGACCAATCTCGGAGAGGCTAAACTTTCCAGGGAGGCTGAGATATGCTACTGCACAATGGCGATGGTCACTGACTACGACTGCTGGCATCCTGACCACGACCATGTCACGGTGGACATGATCATCCAAAACCTGATCGCCAATTCAAGCCTCGCGAAAAACATCATATCCAAGCTGCCGGAATTCAAAAGCTTGCTCAAAGGAAAGTGTTCCTGTGGCAAAGCATTGGCCTGCGCCATCATAACCGCCAAGGACATGATCCCCGGTAGAATCAAGAAGGATCTGTATCCCATAATAGGCAAATACGTCAATTAATAAGCTTATGATAAAGATTGATCCATGCTTTGGCCTTTCCAAGAAAAAGATCTGTAGAAATGCCATGGTGTACCTCTGCCCAGTCATCATATTATTGTGCCTTCTCTCATATTCCCGGGGGTTGGGTGGTGATTTTGTATTTGATGATGGAGCCCTGATAAAGAACGACCGGTTCTATACGAATGAAGCAAACCCCCTGAAATGCTGGGACCGCGGTTTCTGGTCCGACGGCAGGGGCGGGCTCTACCGGCCTCTTGTAGTCTTCTCATACTGGCTGAATGTAAAATGCTTCGGTCTCCATTCGCCGCTGTTCAGATCCTTCAACCTGCTGCTTCATATGTCAGTTGCTTTCCTTCTATATCTTCTTGCAAGGAAAATGCCCGTCGGAAGAACCTGCGCGATGCTTGCCGCATTCCTGTTTGCCGTGCATCCTCTTCATTCGGAGGCGGTGATCCCGGCTTTTGGCAGAGCCGAACTCCTATGCGCGGTGTTCATTATGCTGGGATTGATCTTTCATACAAGTTGGAAAAATCCCAGGACATCAGCGCTCCTCGCAGGGATATCATTTCTCCTGGCTCTATGGTCAAAGGAACACGCGATAGCGTTCATTCCCCTCTGCTTCCTGTATGATCTGCTGCTCGGAAAGATGAGAGAAAGGAAATTGATATTCAGATATTGTGTCTATATCGCATTCTTCGGACTGTTCATCTTCACAAAATTCGAGGCAATGCATTCGATTGTCCCGGCCAAGGATAAAAATGAGGCGCTTGTCGATAATCGTCTCGCCTTGAGTCCGGCGCCTGAGAGAATCGCAGGAGCCTTCAGGATCCAAGGGCTGCCGCTGTTCAAGTTTGCATATCCGGCAAACCTGTCGCATGATTATTCATATGCCCAGCTCCTGCCATCAAAATCCATTTATGACGCCAAGGCGTTCATTACAATTATCTTCTTCCTTGGAGTTCCGCTTCTGTTGCTTTATTTTTACCCAAAAAGGAAAATGCTCATTGTCTTTTTGGTTTCAGCATATGCATTATGCGTCATCCCAGCAGGCAGCTTCATTGTACCTGCTGGAACTATTTTCGCCGAAAGGCTCACGTATATCCCTTCCATCTGGCTTTGCATCTTCTTCTCGCTTGCCTTCATACGGTTGTCTTCAAAAATCCCATTCGCACTGTCTCTGCTCGTGATTGTTGCATTTCTGGGCATTTTATCCTGCAGGACCGCAATACGCTGCTATGACTGGCAGGACAGGATGAGTCTTGCCCTCGCAGGTGTGAGAACTTCTCCCCTTAGCATAAAAACATGGGGGAACCTGGCAGTCCAATTCGAAGAGGCAAAGCAGTTCAGGGAGGCGATAGCCGCATGTGATATCGCCATTAATATATACCCTGACGATTCATCTATTTATCTCAAAAGAGGAACCTACCATACCCGCCTCCTCCTCTACGAGGAAGCTGAGAATGACTTTAGAAAATCCTTATCATTGACCCCGGATAATCTTCAGGCGGAAGTCAATCTAGCCATAGTCCTGGCAAATACCGGTAAAACAGATGCATCAAAGGAAATATTGAAGGGAATACTAAAGAAAAACCCTTCCCAGGACGCTGTGTCAAAAATGCTTGAGTCGCTGGAAAAACCATGACGCCGGGCTAAATGTCAATCAGTTTTTCCAGACTGATTCAGGAATGCCATAAATACATATCCCAGCAAAACTGCAGAACCTATAGCCATAAGGATCAGTCCCACTTTCAGGCCGGGTGGAAAATACCTGAATTGAAGAGTTGAATTTTCAGAAGATATGAACACAGCCATAAGGCCTCCGTCAGCCTTTATTATAGGAATTTTCCTGCCTCCTTCAAAACAGGACCATCCAGCATTGTACCAATCCCTCAGAACCAACCAGCACGGACCGTTTTCAACCTTAAGCGTAACTTGGTTTGGGTTTTCTTCAATTATCTCCACGGAGGAATCCTTTGAACAGCTGATCTCCTTATTAAAATTCGCCGGAAGTTCACAAAGCACAAAATTACGATGTATATCGCGTTTTACATCAAAAACGATTTCATCCATCTTCTCCTTGTCTGCCTGGACGAATTCAGAATACGTTGTTATCCTCGGTAAAGCATCCGTATTCTCAAGGATCACAAATTCTCCAATCTCGTCCCTGAAGATTATCCGGGTTCCGACTGGCAATACATTCTCAGGAACATTGTGGATTGCTACAAATCTGACAGACAGAAGATCCAGTACCCGCTCAGGATCATGCCTGTCGAAATTCATGTATTTCACATATTCCTTGTTCATCACCGGAGTGAAGCCGGAAACCGTCCGTATCTTTTTAAGCACCGGCGTATTGCAGTCGAGGGTCGAATATTCCATAAGCTTCCTTATCTTGAAGGAATCCGGCTTCGGAGTTGAAAGAGTTACCGGGTATATGAATTTACCCGTGGAGAAAATCCTCCATTTCCGAACATCAAACGCGGGAAGCTTTTCATCCCATGTGTGAACCTTGTTGAAATCCCCTTCTGGAATGGTCCAATCTATCCTGTACTGCCAGACAGTAAAATTTAATATCGTCACGACAAAAAAGGCAATGAGTATCCTCTCGGGAGAGGATTTGAGAAATTTAACTGAGACAAACAATGCCAGAAACACCGCCAGCGACAGGCATATGGTGAAAATCTCCCAAAGGAAAATCTCATCCCCATTCATCATGGAACCTTTTGCCTGGATGTATTTGATCATGAAATCCTGGTAGAAAACGAACAGACAGAAAAAGAATAGAGCAATGAATGTCAAGGTCATTGTTGACAACTTGAGGAGCTTAAACATGAAATTCAATGCCTTCTCTTTTTCCATCAATAAAAGCTGGAGCCCTGAACATCCGGCGATTATAAGCCATAAATTCACCCAGAAAAGAAATTTTTCTGGATGTCGGAACATTTTGAAGCCCGGAAGAAGATAGTAGAGACATTTATATGCAGGGGTGAATTTACCAAGGGCAAGGACAAAGGCAAACACCAGCGAACAGATGATAAATTTATCTCTCCACTCTTTCTTAAATCGTATCAACAAAAGAAATCCCAAAATAACAGGAATACCAACATAAATGCAGTCGGCCCATGGAGAGAGACCTGTCTTGGAAAAAGTTTCTTCGACCTTATAGATTCCTTCATACCAGATTCCATCGTTTTGCCTGGCTCCAAAAAAGAATGGTGCGATATATTCTATAAGGCGGAGAGGAGGAAATGACCATTGCTGAGCCTCGACTATAGGAATCCCCTGGCTTCTATACGAAGTTAAAGAAGTTGAAATTACCGGAATAAGGACAGGTGAAGCAATCATGATTGATAATATCAGAATTATGATGCTTCCTTTCAAGACGTTAAGCGCTTTTTTCACTTCATCGCCAGAATAAAGCAGAAAAGAGAAATACAACCCCATTGCACCTGCAAAAATCACAGTAAAATAAGCTTCCAGAAAGTTACCGGAATAAAACAGAAGAGACAGTATTATAACGCTTGCTATAAAGGCGTTATGCTTCTTCTTAGCCAGACCAGCATTTGAATATTCAAGATATTTCAAATAAAACAAAAGAAATAACGGCACGAGGAAGGCGCATCTGAAAAAACCATTTCCGGACATGCTCCACGGATAACCTTCTCCGTAAGCTATACCTCCGATCATGCAGATCCACACATTCAACCTATACGCGCAGTTGAGAAGAAGATACATTGACAACATTGCAAGAAGATAGTGGGCCAGGACAAATAGATTATAGCCAACCATTTGATTGCCAATCAGTAATACAATATTCAAAGGATTTAAAATCCCCACATCCATGTTTGCATAAAACTCAGTACCGCAAAGTATATACGGGTTCAGGAAAGGAATGATTCCGGATCTTAAACATTCACTTATAAAATATTTCTCAGGTAATTGATAGGCAAGGATATCCGTAGCAAATAACATCTGCCCTAGAAGCAGCTTGCCATATAGCAGCAGACCAACAAATAAAACCATTAAAACTGGAGTCAATTTTCCAGAAAATGTGCTTTTTTTGAAAACCTTAAACATATGTTAATTCACCCATCCTTGCAAACATATCATTAACACATTGATATTCAATGTGTTGTTATTTTCTAAAAAGAGGATTTTTACCGGAATAAACTTCCCTGTCATTTTTTTTGATTTATTTTTTAATTTTCTTGGTTTGCCTCTTGCTTTTGAAATTAATTTTTGATACAATAGGGACAGTAAAGTTGAAAGAAAAAGGGTCAAAAATTTAAAAAGGAGTAGAAAAAATGAAAAAAAGTCGTGGATTCACACTCATTGAGCTACTGGTCGTTATCGCGATCATAGCAATCTTGGCAGGAATGTTACTTCCCGCCCTCAGCCAGGCCCGTGAAAAAGCTCGCAGAATCAGCTGTACAAGCAATCTGAAGCAGATCGGTCTGGCAATTCGCATGTATTCCCAGGAATACAAGGAAAGGTATCCGAACGCCACAGGCAGGACAGGATTTGAAATGCTTCGTTCCGGCGGATATCTCGAAAACGTAAATATGTACACATGCCCTTCAACAACAGACTCTATCAGTGACAATTATAACCTTCAGGATTCCGTTGTATCATACATGTACGCTCCTGGAATAAGCGAGGCTACATCAGTTGACAGTGCTGTTGCAAGGGACAGAGACAGCAACCATACCAAATTTGGTAACGTTCTGTTCTGCGACGGCCATGCTGCCGGATTCGCAGGCACAACGTGGACCGGTGCAACTAATGTTGGTAGCTCCGCGTTCTGCTACTAATATTGCTTAATTTGAATTGACCCTTAAGAGGGAGTTGAAAAACTCCCTCTTTTTTTTTGCTTTTATTGCCTTACTACAGTATCTTTTTCATGCAGGTTGTGAAGGTCAGGCCTGTCTAACACAAGAACAAAATGTTAATAATGAAAAATGATTCCCAGTCTGTACGTCCACTAAACATCGTCTTTCTGACAATCATCCTAGCCACCCTGTTATTTTCATTCCCATTCCAAATACTTCTGCCTCCCGGTTATCTATCCCTGAAATCAATCATCCAGCTTTTCAGCATCGAAGCTATATCCGCCCTTTCATTGGCAGTACTATTAACTAAAAGACGGCTCCTCGTAGATTTCTTTCGCAAATACTACCTGCCGGCACTAGCCCTTTCCACCATATTAGTCATAGAAACTATCCGCGTAATGATTAAAGACACTTACACCGGCAGGGATTTTATGTATTCGATAATTCTCTTTGTCCTTCCAGCCGCCATCTTCACCATTTCATCAGAACTTAAAAAGTATTCATACATTATCTTTTCCCTCATATGGATAATCAATACTCTTCATTGTTTCTGTGAACCATTCAGGATGTCTGGACCATGCACTGGGATTTCAGGAAACATAAATTGGAACGCCTCCCTTATCCTGGCAACCACCCCTTTTGCAACATATTTCTTATACAACTACTTGCGCAATAAAAAAACATCGCCTGTCATCCGCATATCACTCTCATCCATCCCGGTTGCCATCTCAATCTTTTTTCTCTATCTCTGTGATTCAAGGGGCGCCTACCTATCATTGGCAATAATTCTGCTGCTGCTCATTGTCTTCTATTTCTACGAGCTCAATGCTGAAATTGTGATTAGGCTTTTACTGCTTTCGGGGATATTTCTGTTTATTTTCACGCTTTTCTACGGATCCATCATAGCCGACAGCCTCTTCAGGGATGTCAGATTCTCTCTTTGGCACAGCACATTGAGACTGTTTTTGGACAATCCTATAATGGGGGTAGGTTCTCCATCTTTTGAAAGCGAATACGCCAAATACAGACCTATAGATTACTTTATTAGAAGCCAGCACTTCGCATACAGGACAATTCATCCCCACAATCAGCTTCTCTTCATCCTGGCCTCCCTCGGTATTGCCGGCGCCATCTCCTGGATTGCCCTATGGATATATCCTATTGTCAAACTGTTCTTGACATTTAAAGCACTTGACATCACCACTAAAATCGCACTCGTTTCACTTTCCATACTTGTCATACATTCAATGTTCGACCTAGTACTTTTCCAATGGCCGACAATGTTTGTGGCCTGCCTTCTTCTTGCAATTATATGGAGGAAATGCTGGCCTTTGGAAAATTCCACGGCAGCAATGCCTTCTACAGAACCCACAGCTTACAGGATATTCATATCGCTCTCGGCGTCCGCATGTTTTCTCCTGTTCATATGGCTTAGTTTCCAAGATCTCATGTGTTCATTGGAAACAAGGGATTCAGACATATCAATGAACTCGGGCAAATCTCCTTCACTCGCACTTGCCTCAATCGACAGGGCCATTGATTACAAGGCAGTTCCATCGACAATCTCACATTGCGGTGTTATTTCCTCATCCATTTTCAGTGATCAGATAATGGCTCTCCACTATTTCAACAGGCTTCTTGATACTTCGTGCCCCCAAATCGCAAACAGCAACAGGCATATCGCCGAGTGCCTCTTAAAGCTGGGAAGGAAAGAGGAAGCATTGATATTTCTCCGGAAAGACGTAAATAATTTCCCGATTTCAATAATTTCCCTTTACATGCAAATGTCGCTTGAAAATGATCTCGGCAGGAAGAATGAGGCTGAATTGACTGCTGGAAAACTTATGAACGCGCTTGTCCATAAGGGGCTTACTGAAAAGCATATCCCGGAAATACTGGCAAATCCTTATTATGACAATAAATTCGTCGAACTGAGAAACAAGGACAAGTAACTTTTCTTATTTCCCTTTCTTGACTTCTGAAACGAAAGCGGTACTGTTTCGTTTCGTAAGCCAAGAAGGGATAACTGGATGAACGAGCGTTTTGAGCTTATCTTAGACATACTTCTCAAGGAAAAGAAGATTTCGGTCGGCGAACTTAGCAGCCGTCTCGGCGTCAGTGAAGTTACGATTCGAAAGGATCTTACCGAACTTGAGAAACAGGGCCGCCTCCTCCGCAGGTACGGCGGCGCCATTCCCGCAGAAAACCCCCAGCAGGTCGTCTCCCATCTCAAACGCGTGTCCCAGCAGCAGGATGAGAAGCACAGGATTGCGAAACTCGCAGCTTCAATGATAAACGACGGCGAAAACATCCTCCTTGACGCCGGTTCTACCATCCTCGCGCTTGCAAAAGAGCTTCATGGACGCGAACTCCGGGTCGTCACCAACAATATCGCGGTCGCCAACGAACTTCTCCCGGACGAGAAAATCGTCGTCGAAGTGATCGGCGGGACATTGAGGAAGGCCAGCGGCGCGCTTGTCGGACCGTGGGCATGCAGATCCCTTGAAAACATCCGGGTCGACAAAGTCTTCCTTGGCTGTTCGGGATTCGATCCCAAGCTCGGGTTCTCCAGTGAGAATGCGGTCGAAGCGGAGACGAAACATAAAATGCTTAACTGCGCCCCGGAGATAATCATACTGTCCGACCATACCAAGTTCTCGCGCCCGGCCTTTGCGAACTTCGCAAAACCCGACCAGGTCACCACGATCATCACCGACAAGAAGCTCCCGGAAGAAATTTCTAAGAACTTAAAGAAATCTAATATAAAAATAAACTTTGTGCCTTAGTGCCTCTGCGCCTTTGTGCCAAATTAATTAAGGAGAATCAATATGGTTCCATTCAAAGTAGATTTGAAGAACAAGGTTGCAGTCGTAACCGGCGGCGGTGGAATCCTCTGCGGGGCGATGGCTGAAGCGCTTGCTGAATGCGGTGCGAAAGTCGCAATCCTCGATCTCCGGCAGGAAGCAGCCGATAAGGTCGCAAAGACGATCAATGACAAAGGCGGCGTTGCCATCGGCGTAGCGGCAAACGTCCTTGAAATCGACAGCCTCAAGCAGGCCGAGAAGATCGTCTGCGAAAAGCTCGGTCCGTGCAACATCCTCATCAACGGCGCAGGCGGAAACCATCCGAAAGGCACGACCAGCAATGAATTCCTCACAAAAGAAGATCTTAAAAAGGTCGGAACAAAGGATTTCGTGTCGTTCTTCGATCTCGATCCTGAAGGGATCAAGTTCGTGTTCAACCTCAACTTCATCGGGACACTTCTTCCAACCCAGGTATTCTCCAGGAAAATGGCTGAGGCAGGCAGCGGAGTTATCATCAACGTTTCATCAATGAACGCATTCTGTCCGCTCACCAAGATTCCGGCATACAGCGGAGCTAAGGCGGCCGTCAGCAACTTCACCCAGTGGCTCGCCGTGCACATGTCCAAGCTCAACATCAGGGTTAACGCGATCGCGCCTGGATTCTTCCTGACCGACCAGAACCGCGCACTTCTCACGAAACCCGACGGATCATACACGCCCAGGGCTGAGAAGATCCTTGGAATGACGCCTATGGGCCGTTTCGGTAAACCTGAGGAACTCATTGGCGCCCTGCTCTGGCTCTCAGACGACAAAGGCGCAGGATTCGTAAATGGAGTCGTCGTACCGGTGGATGGAGCGTTCTCCGCATATTCGGGAGTGTAAGAATAGTTTTAAGTTTTAAGTTTTAAGTTTAAGAAAGATATAAATTATGTACGACTCTTTTGAAAACCTGGATGTTTGGAAGCGGTCTTGTCAGCTTAGCGTTAGAGTATATAATCTTATGAGAGATTCCAAGGATTATTCATTAAAAGACCAGATTTTCAGGTCTTCTCTTTCAATCCCTTCTAACATTGCAGAAGGCGCTGAAAGAGATTCAAAAAAAGAGTTTGTCCACTTCCTTCATATTTCAAAAGGTTCTGCGGCTGAATTAAGGACGCAAATCTATATTGCCTGCAGACTTAAATTAATCGATGATAAAGAGGCCATGGAAATTGTAAATGAACTGAAGGCTATTTCCAAGATGCTACATTCCCTTATAAGGTCTATTTCTAACTTAAAACCTAAAACTTAATACTTAAAACATATATAGGAGACCACATGAAGAAAAACCTACTAATAGCGCAGTCCGGCGGGCCTTCGCCGGTGATAAACAGCTCGCTCCGCGGAGTCGTCGAGGCCGCAAGATGCTTTCCTGACAGGATCGGGAAGGTGTTCGCAGGATGGCACGGTATTGAAGGTGTCCTTAAAGAGGAGCTCCTCGACCTTTCCGCCCAGGATGAGGACGAAATTTCACTTCTGAGGAATACGCCTGCCGCAGGCGCCATCGGAACATGCCGTTACAAGATCAAGTCAAACCAGAAAGAAGACTTCGACCGCGTAGTGGACGTCCTCAAGGCACATAGCGTCGGATATTTCCTCTACAACGGCGGAAACGACTCCATGGACACCGCCAACAAGGTTGCGAAACTCGCACAGGAACGCGGACTCGACATCCTTGGAATTGGAGTTCCGAAGACAATCGACAACGATGTAGGCGACAGCGAGTTCAAGGTCATCGACCACACTCCCGGCTACGGCTCGGTTGCAAAATACTGGAGCTGCATCGTGCAGAATGCCGATGAGGAAAACCGAGGTTCATATCCTGCGGATCCTGTCCTTGTCCTCCAGGCGATGGGGCGAAGGATCGGATATATTCCCGCATCTGCGAGACTCGCAGATCCTAAACGCGAAATGCCCCTGCTCATCTTCCTTGCCGAAGGCGGAATGAAGATGGAGGAGATGGCGGATAAGATCAACGCGATGATCGTAAAGCGTGGCAGGGCTATCGTGGTCGTCAGCGAAGGTTGCGATGTCGGCGATCTTGGATTCACAAAGGACAGCTTCGGTCATGCCCAGTTCGGCGCGAGCCTGACAACCGTCCAGCAGGCCCTTGTGAACTATCTTAACTCCAAAGGAATCAAGGCCAAGGGCAGCGCACGCGGCCAGACATTCGGAACCGACCAGCGCGACACTGCGATCTACGCATCCACAGTCGATCTTGACGAGGCGTACCGTGTCGGACAGAAGGCCGTAATGCTTGGACTCGAAGGCAAAGGCGGATTCATGTCGACCATACTCAGGGATCCCGGGATCATATACAATGTCAGATATGACAAGGTTCCGCTCGATGTCGTGGCGAATTCCGAAAGGACGTTCCCGGCAAACTGGATCACGAAAGACAAGAGCGATGTGACTGATGAGTTCGTCGCATATGCCAGACCGCTGATTGGAGAGGACTGGGCAAGCGTGCCGGTGATAAACGGACGCCAGCGTTTCGCGAGGCTGAAGCCGGTGTTTGCGGACAAGAAACTTCCGAAGTACGTACCGGAAGCGGACAGGAAAAAGAAGTGAAACGGAGAATGGGCGTATCGGAGAAACGGAGATTTTGAACATCGAACATTCAATCCGCCGCAGCGGAAACGTCCAACATCGAATGAATATATTGAATGATGGATATTTTATTTAGAATTTAACTTTGTGCCTCAGTGCCTATGTGCCTGTGTGCCTTTAAACTATATAGGAGAAATTAAAAATGGATTATGTTGCACAATTGAAGAATTTACCGAGGCATAAGGAGTATTTCATCGGCTTTGACAGCGACGGATGCGTGTTTGACACGATGGAGATCAAGCAGAAGGAATGCTTCTGTCCTGCGTTCATCAAGCATTTCAAGATGCAGGCCGCTAGCAAGTACGCCCGCGAAGTCTGGGAGTTCGTGAACCTCTACAGCAAGGACCGCGGCTGCAACAGGTTCCTGGCCGTGCAGAAGGCGCTGTCATTCATGCGCAAGCGCCAGGTCTTCAAGGACCGCAGAATCCATGTGCCTGAAATGAAGTCCCTCGACCTCTGGCTCAAGGAGGAGACAAAGCTTGGAAATCCAACTCTTGAAGCTAAAGTCAAAAGCTCAGGCGACAAGGAACTCGAAATGCTTTTCGCCTGGAGCAAGGAAGTGAACGTTAGGATAGCGGACATGGTATACGGATGCCCTCCGTTCCCTGGCGTGAAGACTGTTCTTGACAAAGGCAAGGTGAAGGCGGACATGATAGTCGTATCACAGACTCCTCTCGAAGCCCTGAAACGCGAATGGGAGGAAAACAAGATCGACCATTATCTGAAATGCATAGCCGGACAGGAGCACGGCACAAAGACCGAGCATCTCATGTTTGCGACGATCAAGAAAGGCTACGCTGAAAACAAGATCCTCATGGTCGGCGACGCCTATGGTGATCTTAAGGCCGCCGAAGGAAGCAAGGCGCTCTTCTTCCCGATCATACCGGGCGATGAGGAAGCTTCATGGAAGAAGTTCGCGGAGGAAGGCATAGAGAAGTTCTTCAACGAGACATTCGCAGGTGAATACCAGAAGAAGCTGCTCGTGGACCTGGAGAAGGCCCTGCCTGTGACGCCGCCGTGGAAGGATTGAAATAGTTTTAAGTCAAAAGTGTTAAGTTTTAGGTAAAAACAGGGAATAGGATAGACTATGAAAAAACAAATCACACACATATCAGTTCTCCAAACAAGTAAGGTTGTGGCGCTTTTGTATGGGTTTATTTCTCTAATCTACGCCTTTATTGGCGTTTTCATGGTTATTCTTGGCTCTGGACATGTGAGGATCATGGGAATAATTTATATTGCCCTGCCTGTTATCATGCTCATTCTTGGCTTTTTCACGATGCTGCTCTGTTGCTGGATATACAACATTGTCGCCAAATGGGTCGGCGGTATTGAGTTCACGATTGAAGATAAATAAACAAAAAATAGTTTTTCAGAAAAAAAACTTTTATTAAGCGCTTTTTTACTTAACACTTAAAACCTAAAACTTAACACTTGAAACATCTTATGTTAAAAATAGTATGCGACAATAAAATACCGTTCCTGAAGGGCGTGCTTGAGCCTTACGCCGAAGTCGTCTATCTGCCGGGTGCGAAGATCGCAAAGGCGGATTTGGCGGACGCCGACGGGCTCATTGTGCGTACACGGACGAAATGCAACAAGGCTCTTCTTGAAGGGACCAAGGTTAAGTTCGTCGCCACAGCAACAATTGGATTCGACCATATCGACGCCGACTACTGCGCTTCGAAGGGGATATTCTGGACGAACGCTTCAGGATGCAACTCTGCGTCGGTCGCCCAGTATATCGCATCGGCAATCCTAAACGTCGCCGTGGAAAATAAGTTCTCACTGTCGGACAAGACCATCGGGATCATCGGTGTCGGCAATGTAGGCTCAAAAGTTGCGAAGTTCGCAAAGACCGCAGGTATGAAGGTACTGCTGAACGATCCTCCGCGCGCCCGGAAAGAAGGCGGAGCAAGCTTCGTTTCGCTTGAAAGAATATTGTCTGAATCGGACATCATTACGATGCATGTGCCATTGAGCATGGCTGGATCCGACAAAACTTATCATCTTGCTGATAAAATATTTTTCAATTCCATCGCCAAAAGCGCATGGTTCATAAACAGTTCCAGAGGCGAAGTGACTGACACAGCAGAATTGAAAAATATTTTAAAAACATCCAGGATCGCTGGCGCGATCCTGGATGTGTGGGAGAACGAGCCGGAGATCGATTTGGAGCTGCTCGGGCTTGCGAAGTTCGCAACTCCGCACATTGCCGGGTATTCCACGGACGGGAAGGCGAACGGAACTTCAATGAGTGTGGATGCACTGGCGAAGTTCTTCGGGATAAAGCAGCTTGAGGGCTGGTATCCGAAGGATGTTCCAAAACCGGAAAATACGACGATTAAAATTGACTGCAAAGGGAAAAGTAAAGAACAAATTTTACTGGAAGCAGTAAAATTTACTTATGATATAAAGGGAGACGATCAGAGATTGAGATCTTCCCCGAGGACTTTTGAAAAGCTGAGGGAGGAATATCCGCTGAGGCGTGAGTTTAAAATTTTTAAAATCATCCCTGGCGGTATTCCAGACGAAGCCATGAAGATATTGCATGATCTTGGATTCGAAACGACTGTTGACAGATGATTTTACAAATTTTAAAAAGGAGATAAGAAAATGGCGAAGAGTGCAAAAGGAAAACTGGCCGACATCGGTCTTGTAGGACTGGCTGTAATGGGTGAGAATCTCGTGTTAAACATGGAAAGCAAGGGGTTCACGGTGGCGGTGTTCAACCGGACAGTGAGCAAGGTGGACGATTTCATGAACGCACGCGGCAAAGGCAAGAAGTTCATCGGCTGCCACAGTCTTGAAGAACTCTCGAAGAATCTCGCAAAACCCCGCAAGATCATGCTGATGGTCAAGGCCGGAAAGCCTGTCGACGACTTCATCGATCTCATTCTTCCCCATATCGAGAAGGGCGACATCATAATCGACGGCGGCAACAGCCATTTCCCGGACACGATCCGCAGGACGAAATATCTTGCTGAAAAGGGCATCCTCTACATCGGCACAGGCGTTTCCGGCGGCGAAGAAGGAGCGCTCAGAGGTCCTTCAATCATGCCCGGAGGAAATCCCGAGGCTTGGAAACATGTCAAACCGATATTCCAGGCAATATCCGCGAAAGTCGCAGACGGCAGCCCGTGCTGTGAATGGGTCGGCAACGATGGAGCCGGCCATTTTGTGAAGATGGTGCATAACGGAATTGAATACGGCGACATGCAGATGATCTCAGAGGCGTATTTCCTCATGAAGAACATTCTTTCAATGTCGGCGGATGAAATGCATGACGTTTTCACGGAATGGAACAAGGGCGATCTCGACAGCTATCTTATAGAGATTTCCAGGGACATCCTGAAGAGGAAGGATCCTGAGACCGGCAAATACATCATCGACATAATCCTTGATACGGCAGGCCAGAAGGGAACCGGAAAATGGACAAGCCAGGCGGCTCTTGATCTAGGCTCCCCTGCCCCGACGATCGCGGAAGCGGTTTTCGCCAGATGCGTTTCGGCGATAAAGGACGAACGTGTAGCGGCAAGCAAGGTTCTCCACGGACCTTCAAGCGAATTCAAGCATTCCGGCAACAAGAAGGAGATGATCGAGGACATCAGGAAAGCTCTCTATGCCTCGAAGATCTGTTCGTACGCCCAGGGCTACCAGATGATGAAGCTGGCCGCCGCAGAATACAAATGGGATCTGAAATACGGCGAGATCGCCCTCATGTGGAGGGGGGGCTGCATCATCCGTGCAAAGTTCCTCGGAGACATCAAGGCTGCGTTCGACAAGAATTCGAAACTTGCCAATGTCCTGCTCGATCCGTTCTTCACTAAAGTCATCGACGACTGCCAGTCCTCGTGGAGGAAGGTCATCGCAACGGCTGTCCAGCTCGGAATTCCGGTTCCGGCCTTCTCGAGCGCGCTTTCATACTACGACTCATACCGTTCGGCACAGCTGCCTGCGAACATGCTCCAGGCGCAGCGCGATTATTTCGGCGCCCACACGTATGAGAGGATAGACAAGCCGCGCGGCCAGTTCTTCCATACCGACTGGTGCGAACTCGGCGGAAAGACCACGTCCTCGACGTACGTCGCATAAATTCCTGCGGATTATAAAAAAACGGTGCTGTTTCCAGCCCCGTTTTTATTTCTTGCAATGATGTAATATTGATGTATAATATGTATGATGTAATTTTTACACCA
>JBAQUG010000393.1:0-10441 GCA_049297395.1 Victivallales bacterium
GTAGAATTCAGTGCCTTTCGGCGCCATCGGGATGGTGTCCCGCCTCTTCCTCGACCTTGCGGAGATACTTTCTGCGTTTCTTTCTGATCGGTGTCGCAATAATACGATGCAGCCTGATATACCACGGGCGCATTTTTTCGAATTCCTCGTCGCTGATTTTCCCGGGTGAGAATTTCCTTATATGTTTCTTCAGATGGTAGATATCCGAGTTCCTGAAAATGCAGAAGAGCGGATACGTAATTAAATTAAGTGGGAAAAACGGCTGGAGCCAGGTGATCTGGAAATCAATCAGATAAGGATTGCCGTCCTCGCCTACAAGGATGTTGTCCGGCTTGTTCGTATCGAGGTAGCTCATGCCCCTGGAATGCATGATACGCAGAAGGGCTTCAAGCCTTTCGAAGAAATCATCAGAGAGTTTGACATCGCGGGCCAGATCCTGTCCTGGAACGAATTCATGGACTATTCCAGTCCGTCCATATCTGCCGATCCATCTGGGAACAGCCTCCGTGTCCTGCAGTTTCTTATAGATCTTCTCCTCATGGGCCGCCTGCCAGCGTGAAAGAAGGCCGTACGGGATTCCATAATATGACGCCGGCCTGAATATCTTGAGCACGGCTTTCGAGCCATCAGAAGACTGATAAAGGCCTGTAGCAGCGAAGAAATCATGCTTGAAGGCTTTAAGCCTGCGCCATTTGCGCCCTCCGGCATCCATCTCCTCTGGAATCTCATTCCCGCCCAGGGCCAGCAGCCTGTCATATCTTTTCTGTGCGTCCATTTAATCTGAAACTTCCTGCTTTTGAATCTGATGATTTATGTAGAGACCGACAAACCTGGCAATCACCACAGTGAGATAAATCTGTCCGGTTATGGCTTCAAAAACAGAAAGCATCTGGGCCGCGTGGGTTATTGGAACAATATCCCCGTATCCGATGGTGGCAAGGGTTTCGAAGCTGAAGTAGTTGAGATGGGAAAGGATATTCAGGGGCGATTCGTTTGCCATCATGATAAGATCCGGGATATTTCCTGAGAACTTGAACGAGCCGGGATGCCTGAGTTCCAGAAGGGAATAGAAGAAAGTCCACATAAGTCCGATAAGTATGTAGACGCATACGGCTCCATAGACGATATCGGAAGTGACGCGCCTGGTGCATATGATAGCCATTATGATCACATAGTTGATGTAGAGAATGAACAGGAGGGACAATGCCTGAGAGGCTATCACCATTGGAACCGAGTTGAGATAGTCGTCCGACCAGTTGGCGATCAGCGCGAGGCAGGAAATGGATACAGCTATGGCAAAAGAATGTTTCCTTTTGCTGGATTCATAGACAACGAATATGATCAGGAATGACATGAAGACATCCAGCGCCACTCCTGTAAGATGGTTTTCAGCAAAGAGGGGATATACGGCAAGCATGAGGATCAGCACTCCGAGAAGTATCCTGTATTTCAGGTCCTGCAGAACGTGGAAATTTATCATTTTAAACCAAGCATTCCCTTTGAAAACAAATTGAAGTAATTGCTTAACAGGCTATAATTTAAGCTGGAATGTGCAGTTTTAAAGTTTTTATCCAGAGAATCCCGATGTTCGATTTACATATCAAGAAAATATGGCTCGTAAGACATGCCCAAAGCAGGGCCCAGACAGAAGAGGAATACGGCATCGACGCAGGTCTGAGCGAAAATGGCATAAGGCAGGCTGAAAGGCTGGCGAAGGTCTTCAACAATACATGCTTCGACAGAATCTACCTGAGTCCCCTGAAAAGATCCAGGGAGACATTCGAGTACTCGCGCATCAGGGGCACAAGCGTCGAATTTGATTCGCGGCTTGTCGAAGAGCTTCCAGAAGGGGCTTATTCGCACATACTGCCTTATGACATCCTGCCTGACTACGGCAGGAACGACCAGCATGATGCATGGCTCACAAGCGCCAGGGCCAGGGCTGTGAGTTTCATGGATGACCTGTACAGCATCGGCGACAGGAACATCCTGGTAATGTCTCATTGCGGATTCCTCAACCATCTTCTTACGGCATTCATATCATGGCATGAAAACGCGCTGTGTGAAAAACTCAAATACTGCCACATGAACAACACCGGTATTTCTGTTTTCTCCCTTGGCTCAGACAGGAAGACAGACTCCATGCTTGCCTGGAACGATGTCCGGCATGTCCACGATCTTATCACACCGGATCCGCTGTCACCCATTTTGGAAGCTGATGCCCGCAGGGATACAACATCTGGAACAGGAAGAGCCTTGAATACGTTAAACAGAAAGAAAAAATAAAGATGAAAATAGAACTTTGCGACAGTTCTAACTTTGAAGAACTGATGGACTTCCTGCATGAATGCTTCAAGACAAACGATCCATTGCATCCTCGCTTTGAAGCCCTTTATCCCGACATATACCGGAAGGATTCCGAACTTCTCCAGGGAATAATCATAGTCAGGGACGGTGGAAGGATGGCTTCCAGCGCCGGCCTTTTCCCAATACCGCTGCAGGTCGGGAACAAAAGCCTTGTCATACAGGGCGTGGGTGGAGTTGCAACCCATCCTGACTTCCGGGGGAAATCACTCATGATAACAGTGATGGACGAAATAAAGCAGATGCTCGGAAAGACCAATCCTGCTTTTTCCTGGCTTGGAGGCAACCGATACCGTTACGCCCACTGGGGCTGGGAAAGAGCCGGCACTTGCTTCAATTTCAACATGTGGTCGAAAAACACCTCCGCTGTCCAGCCTAACGGCTTCAGACCCAGGGAAATCCAATACGGCGAAATACCATGGCAGGAAGTAATTACCCTGAGGAAGGCTATCTCGTTCAGGGGGAATGCAGCGCTTGAGAGCCTGAAATACAGGTACCAGCGCCCTTCACTCAGGTTCTTCGTCTCTGAAAACGCCGAAAAGGAGAAAGCCTTCCTTGTACTGTCGCACAATAACACGATTGCTGAATTCTGCGGTTCTCCCAAGGGGGTTTCAGACATAATAATCATGCTCATGAAGGAATTCAGAAACATCCATGTCCAGGTTCCAATGACCAATGATTCATATTTCAAGCTCTTCAAGGTTTTCGCCGAATCATGGGAAATATCAGGCTGTGGAAATCTTGCGGTATCCAACTTCAGGGAGACGCTGGCGCTTGCCGAGGAGAATCCTGCAGTGCATGAGCTGGAGGGAATGGGCAACTGCGGGATCAACCTGATTCTTGCCGACAACAAGAATCCCGAGCAGCGTGTCTTCGTAGGAATAGAAAATGCGAAGATCGCAATCGACTACAGGCGGGATGGATTTCCCGACATCAAAATAAATCCCGTAACTGCGGCATCACTTGTATTCGGCCCCTTGAAACCTTCCATGGTGCTGGAAAGGCCTGAACTTTTCTGGCTCGACAGCATATTTCCAATCGTGATAAACATCCCCAGCCTCTATCACGTATGAATTTTAAAGGGCGGCTTTCGCCTTACTTTAAAATTTATTACTTCACTTTTTCGGAAAGTCCCGGTACCGCTATCTTGGATTCAAGATAGTTGTTGCAGTACTGCCCGACAACAGTCCATGTGAAATAAAGCATGACAAACAGTGCCGCAAAGGCCAGAACCGCATGGATCATGCTAGGTTCGTCGCTGGTCGCCGTACCGGCGGCAGCGCCTGATTCCTGAGACGTCGCGGCCATTGGAGGAACAGAGGATTCACCTGAGCCAATAGCTGCCATTTCAGAGTCTGTAGCACCAGCGGGGGATGGAGCTGGAGCGGGTGCCGGAGCTGGTTCACCAGCTGCTTTTACGGGCTTGAGTTTCAATGTCCTTTTCGGAGGAGCAGAAGGTTGCTGTTCACTGCCGCCCTCGGACGGAAGTCTTACGGTCACAGATGAACGTGATACAGGAGCAGCAGCTTGAGCCGGCTCTTCGAGCTTGACAGTCGGAGCAGACGGCCTGGATATTGCGGCGGTCGCTACGTCATTGCCTCCTCCTGTAGCATCGGCTTTCTTCGGGACAAGCCTGATGGTCCTTTTTGCGGCGGGAGCTGATTCAACAGGAGCTGCTTCAGGGGCTGGTGCCTGCTGCTGCGGAGGTGGCGCAAAAGAAACTGTATCTTCAGTGTCAGGAGCAGGAGTATTTGATGAAGGACGCAGCTTGATAGTCTGCTTGACACCCGGAACTGTCGATGTTGCGACAGGACGTGGCTTCTGGATCTTGACTGTTTCGTCATCCTGTGAAGGAGCAGCACCGGAGGGACTTTCCGCTACGGTGACAGGCTTGAGCTTAATGGTCTTCTTACCCTTGTCCTCCTCGGCAGTCTTTATTCTGGCTATGTTGGAAGTCTCAACGGAATCCTCTGAAACATCTATGTTGACAGCAGGGGAAATCCTTGTGACATCTCCTGGTTTTACAACAGAATCTGAAGTTGAACCAATAACCACTTTTTTATCAACCATTTTAGTGCTCCTTTGGATTCAAAAGTATATGAGATCACCTGATAAAATCAGTTCGATTACCTGTAAACTACATTCGCCTGCTTAAAAAAACAACCTCGCTCATGTCAAATATTCCATGAAAAGTAATACGTCAGTTTTACGGGGTCGGGCTCAAGACTTCTCCTTAAGGATTAAAAAAACTGACGTATTCCTAATGAAAATTCAAATCTTTATTTTGAATAGGAAATACTGATGTATATTATGATTTCCAACAGAAATTATTAACTGGAAATTATCTAATGTTCCTGATGATAGACAATTATGATTCGTTCACATACAACCTTGTCCAGTATTTCGGCGAACTGGGACATCTGCCAGAGGTCGTAAGAAATGACAAGATATGCATGAAGGAACTCGCGAAACTTGACGTGGAGGCGCTTGTTATTTCGCCTGGCCCCTGCTCTCCAAGGGAGGCAGGGATATCTTGCGATGCGATCGAATTCTTCTCGTCCAAAAGCATTCCAGTCCTTGGCGTATGTCTCGGACATCAGTGCATAGGGGAAGTCTTCGGAGGGAAAATCGTCCATGCCCCAAGCCTCATGCATGGGAAGGTCTCGGGAATCATCCACGGCGGAAAAGGGATTTTCAAGGGGATACCAGACAATTTCACAGCCACAAGATATCACTCCCTCGTTATCGAACCTGAGACATTCCCGGCAGAACTCGAAGCGACCGCCAGGACCAGGGACGGAGTCATCATGGGAGTACAGCACAGAAACCTTCCCGTGTATGGGGTCCAATTCCATCCCGAATCAATACTCACTGAACATGGCCACAAGCTCCTCGGAAATTTCCTGAAGCTTGCAGGGATCAGATAGCCTTACAGGTGATCCACTATCCGCACATCCATCCAAATCCACAAGATTCCACGTACCGTTACCAACCGCGACTTCCTTGCGGAATTCGCACGTCCCGGAATGGTATGCCTCGCTGGTGGCGAAACGCTGCTGGACCAGATGATCGCCCGCGCCCAGAGACATGTTGATCCCTCAAAGGAATGGAGTCGCTGGTCGCATGCGTTCATCATCGGAGAACGGCGCTGCGACGGGCAATTATGGGTCATCGAATCTGATCTTGACATTCACCGGAAGCATATCCGTTTCGGAGCACAGGAAAACCGCATATCGAAGTTCCATGAGGACGGTTTCTACACAAGACTAGCGCTTCTGGATTTCGGACTGCCGCCGGAGACTGTCACCAAAGTGCTTGCCGGCGGCCTCGACATGATCGCCGGCCGGGCGCGATACTCCCTGCGTGAACTGGCGGGAACTCTGATCGCCCTGCGACATCAGGATATGCGCAAAAAGGAAAATCCACTTGGTCAGCCGCAATCCTTCTACTGTTCAGCACTGGTTCGCTGCCTTTTCATCAACTCAGGCGTAGATCTGACCCCGGGTCTTGACATTAAAAACACGACACCTGAGGACATCTGGCGCTCACTCATAGTACGTGAGGCATGGGTGTTGGAAGCTCATATGCCGAAAAGAAACGATATGGCTGGAACCGTCGAAGGCGTACGCCGTAAAATCCGTCTGGCAAAACTCAAATGCATCCGGAACAAATACCACGGCTGAAGAAAATCCCTCTCTTGAAGTCCTATTTATCGTACCTCTTCCTGGTAAAGATCTCGACATCAGCAGTGCCATTGGCCACAATACCAAGTTTTTTAGCGGCGGGTTTCGAGAGGTCGATCACCCTGTTCTCGGCACAGGGTCCCCTGTCGTTTATCTGGACATAAACAGTATTCCCATTCTCCTTGTTGACGACTTTCACGGTTATGCCTACAGGCAGAGTCTTATGTGCGGCAGTATAGGTGAAGGGAATGAATCTTTCGCCACTGGCGGTCTTACCGAAATAGAATCCAGTGCCATAATAGGACGCCTTGCCTCTCTCATGATAATACCATGGCCCCCATTTGTATGGCGGATAGAACCAGAAGAAAAGAACGGCGAAAAGAATTATGAAGAACCAGCTTCTGGCCTTTCTGGAGGCGTCTATCTGCACCTTGACATGCAGCAGGAGGGACATTGACTCCTCACGGAGGGACAGGATCAGGGATGAGTCCCACAATTCCCCTATCTCCTCGAAGAAGATGTTCATCCTGCCGGTGAACCAGTCCAGCTGGTCGATCCCGCAAAGCAGATCCCAGAATGCGCTGACGATCTTCCACGCCGTCGCCAGAAACACATATGAGGCCGTCCCTAAGACCTTGAGAAGCCTCCACAATATTTCAAGGATGTTGTCTATAAATATCACTGTCACTCCATGGATGATTGGATGAATGGATTGCCCACCTTCGTAAGACTACGGCGCGGCAGGCTGGATGGTTGCGTATTAAAGACATAAGAACAGAACAATTCCGTAAAAGACCTGCAAAATGACTTTTTCAATACTTCCATACAATAGATGCAACCTCCGAAGCGGATGCTTTTTTCAGTGCAGGGGATAAATTGTATCGTCCTGCGGGGCTCTTGTTATCTTTCTTATTTTATCATACCCCACGCTTGCGCATGGGGCTACAGCACATCGCCTCCCGCGGAGGCTAATCTTTTCCCCATCCTTGACAGATAATCTCGTGCGGAAAGACTTCCGCCGAGAGTATCTAATCCCTGGACCTGAAGAGAAACCAGGTCCTGATTGTCGCCGCGGACAGGAATACGACTATGAGAAGAGAGAGGCAGACGATGTTCGACCGCCAGAGCCCCGGATACTCCGACAGTGAATTATTCGTGATCTGCGCAGCAGCGGCAATAGGGTTGAATGAAATTATCCAATATGAGAGGGCGTATGAAAGCTTGCTGCCAAGTACAAGCGGAGCCATGCTTACAACACAGATAAGCGCGGTGATGACATAGCTTATCGCCGTGGCCATGCCGGTGTTCTTTGAAATGGACGATGCAAACAGTCCGCCGGTAAGGAACGCCACCGTACTAAGAAGGAGGATGAATATCCATATGATGATCCTCCGGTACGTCAGCCATACATTGGCATACCAGTCGGGCTGGTGCGATCGCTGGACGACGTCGGACCACCATTGCGGTGAAAAGATTGAGCCGTCAGGGAAAACTGTCTGCTGTTCCAGGTATGCCATGGCGAAAAGAACAAAGAAGCTGCTTATGATGAAGATGAGCGCGTAGAAGAAGGTTGCCTTCAGTTTTCCAATAATTACAGTATACGGGTTCATTGGGGTCATCCTCAGCATGAGGAATGTCCCGCTTGTGATCTCATCCGTTATAAGTCCGCTGCTGACGCCTGGAGCGAGAAGCGCGACAACGCAGATCTGGAAGATGATAGCCACTATCCTCACCGTGTCGGCCCTGAGCATCGTGGAGTACTGCCATGAGACAAGAGTAAGGATGACAAGGCTTATTATGAAAATAGCAGCGACCGTCCTGACCACGAACTTGGGATTTGCGAAGAGCTTGCTCCTCATTTCGGCGATGAATACCGGATTCGACAAGTTGCCGATGTTCTTCTTCCTCTTCAAGGGATCTATGAGATAGAAAGGCCAGGTGAGCTTTCTTTTAATCGCCTGCTTCCCGCTGGTGTAGAAATCCCCCTTTATGGCCTTGGATTTCACGGACGGACGTGTGATGCCACGTGCGAAAAAGCTGAAGGACACCATAGAGAAGACCACTGAAAAAGCCATGAAAAGCGTATACGGGGTAAGGAGGTTGCTGCTGGAAATGGTCTCCATGGAAAGCCTGTATGTCTCCGGATAAAGCAGGTAGAACATCGCGTCATAGGGGCTTATGCACCTTATGAACTGCCACAATGGCTTCAGGCTCTGGAGGAAAAAGAGATTGCTCAGGAGGGCTGAAGGCAGCCAGCTTGCCCCCGCGAAAATGATTATGACAACATAATTCATCACTATCGACGAGGAGCTTCTTGCCGTCCATGAACTGCAGGCGAGTCCGGCGATACCATAGCTGAATGCGGTGACAAAGATAAGCGACACTATCTTGACCACCAGCGACACGCTTATTCCTCCGGTCAATGCACATACCGAGGCGATTGGAACCGAAAGGAATACGAGTATGAGAAGCATCAATATGGCCGAAGCCAGCTTGCCCTGCATTATCTCATGCGGCTTCAGCATGGTTATGAAAAGGCTGTCATAGGTGTTGTTCTCCTTCTCCCAGGAAATGGCGGTGGCTGAAAATGCCGGAACCATCAGGAGCACAAGCGTCAGGTTTATGCTGAAGAACAACGTGAATATCTGCCTGCTGCTTGAAGATGCCACGGAATGTATTCCGCCCCCTGGCCATAGCAGCAATATCACCAGCGACAGGAGGATAAGATATGCCCATACGAGGAAATTGGTCCTCACGGATCTCGAGGACGCGCTGAACTCCCTCTGGAATATTGGATTTGAGATGAACATGTTCTGTCTGCCGGCTCCTTAGTTCTTTTTAGTGACGTTCATGAAGACATCTTCCAGATCCGCCTCGTTCTCCGCAAACCATCTTACAATGACTCCGTTGTTCATCAACAGCTTGAGGACGCTCTTGACCTGTTCCCTGGTGCCGCTGAAAGTGCACTGCATCTCGTTCAGGTCGACGGTCCTGACATCCTCGACATGCTCTATCCTCTCAAGGATCCCCTTCGCCTGCGCCAAGTCGGAATCCACGGTGATGTTTATCATTATCTTCTCCTGCAGGTCCCTGGTGATGTCCTTCACGGTGCCCTGTACGAGGAGTTTGCCCTTGTATATGATCCCGATCACGTCGCAGACGGATGAAAGTTCAGGCAGGATATGGCTTGAAAGGAGTATCGTCTTTCCGAGGGCCCTGAGCCTTTCGATTGTCTGGCGCATCTCGATACGCGCGGTCGGATCGAGACCGCCGGCGGGCTCGTCGAGGATGAGGACTTCCGGATCGTGGATGAGGGTCTTTGCGAGCCCTATCCTCTGGCGCATTCCTCTCGAGAGCGAGGTCATCTGGTAGTCGATCATGTGGGTCGCCTCGGTGAGCTTCAGCACCTCTTCGATCCTCTCTCTCCGCTTCTTTGCTGGAATCTTGTATGCGGCCCCGTAGAAATCAATGTATTCCCAGACGCTCATCTGCTCGTAGACGCCGAAGATATCAGGCATGTATCCGATCCTGCGCTTGATCTCAGGGATGTTCCTGGGCAGCACTTCAAGATTGCCGATGAACGCCCTGCCTGAATCGGGCTTGAGAAGTCCGCAGAGTATCTTTATGGTCGTTGTCTTGCCGGCGCCGTTCGGTCCGACGAAACCGTATATTTTTCCGGCTGGCACTTCGAGGTTGAGCGCGAAGACACCGCGTTCCTTCGCAAAGCCCTTGGTAAGATTTTCAGTCTTAATCATAATGTGCTCCAGTTATTTTTATCAGTAGGAGAAAGGTGCGATATCGGGACGCAGCTGCCCTTTCACCCCAACTGAAAATTCCTTCATGATCCACTTGTTCGCACGGAGTTTCTCGCTTATCGTCGAAATCGTGTTTGTGACATTGATCGAAATCTGGATTACCCCTTCCCCGCTATAAGGGTTTATGGCCTTATCCAGATCCTTGGTGAAAACATGCTTATTGCCCGACTTCCGGTCCGGGATGATCGTCTTCGAGCCGATCATGAGGGACGGCTGGATGACGATTGAATTGCTGTCGTTGAGGTAAACCAGGCTGATCTCGATCTCCTCGGGGCTGATCATCGCAAACTCGGGCGGAAGCTTGAACCTGATCTTGTAGTCGCTGCTGTTCTGCGAACTGAAAGGCGCCACAAAGTCATTGCACGGCATCAAAGCCTTCGAAGCAGTATCGGCTGCGGAAAGCACTATGAGCTCGGGGGGGATGCATACCCTGGAGGTTTCGCATTTCTCGGAAAGGGGGATGAAATTTATTATCTTGGTCTGGCATCCGGCCTTCTCGCCGAAATTCAATCCGGTCCCGCCGCCGCCTACCAGGGCTATGCCGGGCTTGGTGTTCTTAAATCCAGTCATTATGACATC
>JBAQUG010000394.1:0-15427 GCA_049297395.1 Victivallales bacterium
ATGCTTTATGGTCTGGAGCTCCTGGATATTCATCTGAATGCTTCCGTCTCCGGTAATGCAGACGACATTTTGATTGCTTGCAAAAGCCGCGCCAATGGAAGCAGGCAATGCATATCCCATCGCCGCGCAGCCTGAATTCCAGAAAATACGCTGTCCCGCCTTGACTACTCCGGCCTGGAATAATACTACACATGCAGACCCGTTTCCTGCAACAACTATGGATTTATCATCAAGCGCATTGGTCAATTCTTCAATAAATGGATATGGGTGGACATGATCGTTGCTTGGCAGCCTGTACTCGTCTATGACGGCAGGATATTTTTTCTTTCTGGTGAGGCACCATTCGCGCCAAGTGTTTTTTACACTGTAGGCGTTGGGGATGTCTTGTGATAATTTTATTAAAAAAGCTTTTACATCAGAATTTATCAGGAGATCTCCTGTTACTGTTTTCTTATTCAGCTCAGCATTGTCGATGTCGACGATGATTATTCTTGCATGTCTTGCAAAAGATTTCCAATTGTAGCTAATCTGTCGGATATTATTTCTGGTGCCCAGGCAGATGACCAGATCTGCATTTTGCAGCGCGAAATTACCCGCGCGACTGCCCAGGGTTCCTATCCTTCCTATGAAATTATCCGAATTAGATGGAATAAGATCGAATCCATTGAATGTTGTAAGTACAGGGATATTCAATAAATCAACTAATTTGAGGAACTGGGCCTGGGCGTTTGCAATTCTTATGCCATGGCCTGCAATAAGCACAGGTCGTTCAGATTTTTGCAGTTCTTCAATGACCCGCGATATATGCTCGTCCAGTATTGGAAGCTGTAGGGTCTTATTTTTATCAATAATTGGGGAGTTGTTATCTGCATTAATCAGAGCGCCTTGGACATCCAGAGGAATATCCAGCCATACTGGGCCCGGTCTTCCAGACGTGGCGATGTCAATTGCCCTGGATAATTCGACTTTAATGGTTTCAGGATCTGTTATCATCCGTGCATATTTAGTCACAGGTTTAACAATGTCAATTATATTAATCTCCTGATCCCCAAGTTGACGCAGTCCGCTGCCAGGAACAGATGCTATTGTTGTCCCGTATTGCACCTGCCCGGACAAGTATAATACAGGAACTGAGTCAAGCCACTGCCCAATCACACCTGTTAAAGCATTGGTCCCGCCAGGGCCTGATGTGACATTTACTACTGCTAGTTCCCCTTTTGTCCTTGAATATCCTTCGGCGGCGATTGCCGCGGCCTGTTCGTGGTGTGTACAGACATATTTGATTCTTTTTTCCTTTTTTAATGCATCGTTCAGATGCATGGCCCCGCCACCGGTTACAAGGAATACATGCCTGATTCCATAATCGGCTAAATATTTAAAAATATAATCTGATACACGCATGATAATCTCTGTAAAGTTATATGTATTTCCGGTAGATATCCTGTAGCTTCAACAAATCAACAGGACAGGACTCGTGCCACATGAGATATCCTGCGGCGGTATTGGGAAGCCCCTTGTTGTCAGGAATGAAAGTGGCTGGCAAATAGCATTTGTACAAAATTGAAATGAAGTGACCTCTAGTATTGCTTTCAGTCAAAATTATTTGATTTATTGCCATGGGGGCTGGGTCAAAATCAACATGAGCTCCAACTTCATTTTCAGCAACCTTCATTATTCTTGTTTCCAATGTTTCCTTGAATCGGACAATTCCACCTGGGATATGCCAACCCTTTCCTGCATATTGATCATCTCTCCACGACAAGAGGGTTCTTTCTTTTTCATCTTTAATCAGGAGATCAACGTTTAACATGGGAGTAGTTCTGCTGATGTAGTAAAAGACTTCATCCGGCAATCCAAGGCATGGATTGGGAACCTGTTTGTCAAGGATAGCTATTGCTTCAGAAACACTCATTACAATTATCCTTTTTTTACACGCTTCGCCCCGTCGCTTATGCATCATAAGCAACCATAATTGGATAAACTACATGGAAATTGAAGAAATTGTATCCGGGAAAGACCGAAAGTTGAATATTCAATTCAGGGGGAGAGCGCCGCTTTTACGTATCAGTTTATGTTCAAGACCAGCTTCATGAATTCATCGCCTTTCAAGTGGCCGAGGGCGCCTTTTGGGGCGAGTGTTTCGGAATAGTGCTGCAATGAATCAGGCTTTGTGTGTTTTCCGCAGATTGCGAAAGGCACGGGAGTACGAGTGTGTTTGCGGAGTTTGATGGGAACCGGATGATCCGGAATTACCGCAAAGGTCACATCCTGGCCTTCAAGGGAGGACATGACTGGGCCGACTATCTTGGAGTCGAAATCCTTTATTGCCTGCATCTTCAGTTTCAAATCACCCATATGCGAGCATTCGTCTATGGCTTCGATGTGAAGATAGACGAAATCATGATCGTTCAAGGCTTTGACTGCGGCATCCGCCTTGCCTTTGTAGTTCGTGTCAATGAATCCGGTTGCGCCGGGAACTCGGATGATATCCATTTTTGCGCAGAGCGCAAGTCCGAAAATGACATCGACGGCGCTGATCACAGCCCCTTTGCTTCCAGGGTACTTGTCTGCAAACGGCTCCAGGTTCGGCTTACGGCCCGGGCTCCATGGCCAGATCATGTTTGCCTTATGTTCCATATTCCTGTTCGAAGCATGATTTTCGAGGGAATCCGATGTCTTTGCGATGAGAGCGTTCAGGAATTTGACGGTATGGGCTGCTTCCTCCGAAGAGTCTCCTGGCTTAAGAGCGAGATCCGAGAGTTTCTCGCCCTGGGATGAATCAGGTTTGTGGAACATGACCTTTTCAGAAAATTCCTTCCCATGAAGCACCAGCAGGTTCCTGTAGCTGACTCCGGCATGGAATGAAACTTTTTCAGAACCGAAGTTCTTCTGGAGTCCTACCATGATCTCCCTTGATCTTCCAGTTTCGATATGGCCTGCGGAATAATCCAGCAGTATGCCGTTTAAAACTTCCACGAGGTTGCAGCGGAATGCAATATCGCTGCCGCCCAATTGGATTCCAATGCTCGCGGCTTCAAGGGGACCTCTGCCCGTATAGCACTTCGATAGATCGTATCCTAGGACTGACATGTTGGCGACGTCGGACGAAGTCGGGAATCCTTTTGGCAGGGTCAGAAAGGTGCCGCTGGCTCCCTTCGCGGCAAGCGAATCCATGAAAGGGGTGTCGACCGCCTCGAGCGGGGTTTTCCCCCCGAGTTCCGCAAGCGGCTCATCGGCCATGCCGTCCGCTAGGAATATTATTGATTTTGACATGTTGTTATTTGAGATATTATCCTAATTTACCGCTTCCAGCTGAAAGGAAATTAAGTTCGAGAATTGTTTTGTTCTCATCGGTGTTCGACTGTGAGTTCACTGTACCCTTGTTGACCTCGATCAGATTTTTGACCACTGAAAATGCCAGCCCGGTGCCGACATTTGCCAGAGGAAGGGCGAAGGGCTCGAAAATGGAATCCTGAATCTCCTTTGCGACCGAGAAACCTGTTATGGTTATAGTGCATTTCACGTTAATTCCTTCAATCCTGGCACTTACAGTGAATGAGACTGGATTCACGGCAGATGATATGATCTCGTTGAAAATCATGTGGAATATTTCGCGCGCATGATCCTGGTCGCATAGGAAAGCCATCTTTTCAGGGATGTTCTTCTGGAGCCTGATCGGCTGGGTCTTGGAAGCTCGGTCCTGCATCAGCAGGTTCTCGAAGATCTCATCGATGAGGGCGCTGAGGTTGAGCTCGGTTATTTCAGGATTGCTGTCTTCTGAGAAACCCCTGTTGGAAAGACGCAGGAACTGCCGGAGCATGGTCTTCTGGCGCTCAAGGCTTTTCTTCAGGTCGGAAAGGGCTTCCTTGGCGACAGGATTCACCCCGTTTCCGAGCAGGGATTCAATGAGTAGAAGGTTCCCGATGGAAACACCTATCAGGTTGCTGAAATTGTGCGAAATACCGCCTGCGATCCTCGCAACTACGGCATTTCTCCTCTCCTCCATCGCGATCCGCAGCATCTTCTCTTTCTCGTTCATCGCCCTGGAAAGGCTTACCTGTGTCCTGACACGGGCGGACATTTCCCTGTGGTTGAACGGCTTCGTTATGAAGTCAGCGGCACCAATATCGAAACCTTTAAGCTTGTCTTCGATGGTGTCGACAGCTGTAAGGAAGATTATAGGTATATGGATTGTTTTCGGATTGGATTTTATCCTCCTGCAGACGGAATAACCATCCTCGTCGGGCATCATGATGTCCAGGAGGATGACCTCGGGATTCTTGTCCTTGATGGCGTTAACCCCTTCCTCTCCGTTTTTCGTGACAGTTACCTCGAAATCCCTTGACTTCAAGGCGCTTGATATGAACTGTCTGTTCAGTGAGGAATCGTCTACGACGAGAATCCTCGCAGGGGGATTGAATATGACTTTTTCCTGTTCTTCTGCCACGTTAAAAATGCTTCCGTTTGTAGCCCAGAACGTAAGGGCTGTACTTTTTTAATGCAAATCTTTCAAAGATAATGTCTTGTCGCGTTATTTCAACTATTTGTACTGTTTATTGAGCCTGTCGATACGACTGCGGATCTTCTCAATAAATTCAGGATTGTCCTTCGGCAGGGGAAGAGTAAAGGAAAAGGCGTCCGCGTCTATGCGGATTTCATCGAATCGCGCTGAGACCTTATAATATTCTCCGGTGAAGGGATCCATCATCTCTTCCTTTGACAGTTCGTCCCCCTTGTATATTTTCAGTGCCATCCTGCGCATTTTTAAAATCATGATATCACGGAACGGTAGAGGAGCAGAGTGAATATTGCATGTGTAGCACTGATGGTCTTTGGCAATAAAACAACTCTCTGGAATCGCAAGTTTTTCCGGCCAGTCTTTGAGCTTTGCAATCTCGTAGTATTGAAGGTTGCAATTGTCTATTACCGGTCTGTAGACTTTTTTCAATGCAGAAATAGAATCTTTGTCCACGTCATATGAGAACTTTTTCCATTCATAGGCCAGGCTATTCTTTATTTGGGTAATGTTTAGCAATACAAGATCGTTCCATTGGATACACTCAAGGAGTGATTTTAATGATTCAATAGTGCTGGCGCGTTCTTCCCTGATTCTTTCAAGTGATTTTAGAGCGTCAATCCTTTTGGAAAACAATCTTCCCCGGATGTTTTCCTGAGCGTCCTTCAGCAAGCTTTCATTGCATTCAATCAGCGCATCAATAATAATAGGATTTAGTGGTTCCGGCAGACCATAAAAACGATCCAGGGTATAAAAAGACCTGTCTGAAAAGTCATCCTCGCAAACACGGAATTCAACAAGAATGGCAAGCGCAGATCTGGCACCGTTCCAGTCTCCGGAAGCCACATCATCTGTAAACTTGTTTATATATAGCTGTAGCAGTTCGTCTAGTGATGAACTGGATGGCCGGGGTACTTTGGTTAAAATAGAAGTTTTATTTTCGTCGGTCGGAATTTCAAGTTTGAAGAATTCCGAATGGCTTTTGAGGAAATCATGGAACATTTCTGGTTTTTTGTATTTTATGTTTGTAAGTAGTCTGTCAAATCCGCCTAGGCTCAAGCTTGAGAGGCCTTCAGGTAATCCCATGTTTGTGATTTTTTCTTTGATTTCGTTGAATTCTCTGGATTCAGATTTGGTAAGAAGGATTGACATGGTAGGAGTAACCGTTATGAACACGGGTTCATGATTATCGTTCTGTAGCGGAAGCCCGCCTTCTTCATGGATCTTGATGAGCTCCTTCTGGAGTTCGTGGTTGCGTGTTGCGAAGGTCAGGGGGAGTTTTCCTTTTGAATAGTCGGGGATTGGTGAAGCGGTGGTCAGGCAATGCCAAGTCAGCCACAGGAGTAGAAGAATGAGAACTGATGCCGAACTGAGATAGAGGATCTTTTCAGTTCTTGAGAGATTCTGGAATCTGCTCTGCATGTCTGTCTCCGTTTGTTTTCATATAACTTACTACATATTATGTAAAAGTGTAATTGGCATACATCATAAGGAAATCGGTTTGAACCGTCTATTGGAGCCTGCTCGGAAAGGGGGTAGCACAGACATTCCTGCCTGTGATTGAAAATGAAATTAGAAACTACAGACAAGAATGTCTGTGTTACTCTTTAAACAATGCTTGAAAAGGAAAATTACTATAAAAAGGGATGGCGTTTCCGCCATCCCTTTGTAATGTCAATTAGGCTTAGCCTATCAGCCACCATAGATTGCAAGGTCGCCGAGTTCTTCCTCGATGCGGAGGAGCTGGTTGTACTTGCAGATACGGTCCGTCCTGCTGGCAGAACCGGTCTTGATCTGCCCTGCGTTTGTCGCAACCGATATATCTGCGATAGTCGCATCTTCAGTCTCGCCTGAGCGATGGCTCACGACAGCGGTCCAACCGGCCCTGTGCGCCATTTCGATTGCGTCGAGGGTTTCGGTGAGGGAGCCGATCTGGTTGACCTTGATCAGGATTGAATTCGCCGATTTCTCCTTGATGCCTTTGGCGAGATATTCGACATTCGTCACGAAAAGATCATCGCCTACAAGCTGGGTCTTATGTCCAATAGCGGCTGTGAGCAGGTTCCAGCCTTTCCAGTCGCCTTCAGCCATGCCGTCCTCGATTGAGTCGATAGGATAGTCCGAAGTGAGTTTGGCGTAGTATTTAACCATTTCCTCGGAAGTCTTCACCATTCCCTTGCCGGCTTTTTTGAAGTTATATTTCCCGTCGATGAAGAATTCGCTTGATGCGGGATCAAGGGCTATGCAGACGTCGCCCTTGTCTGATTTCCTGCCGGGCTTGTAGCCGGCGACCTTGATTGCCTCCATGATGACATCGAGTGCGTCTTCAATTCCCTTGAGATTGGGTGCGAACCCGCCTTCGTCGCCGACTGCGGTGCTGAGACCGCGCTTCTTGAGGACCGACTTGAGGGCGTGGAACACTTCCGTCCCCATCCTGAGTCCTTCATGGAAACTCCTGGCTCCGACAGGACGGATCATGAATTCCTGGAAGTCGATAGGGGCATCTGAATGCGCGCCGCCGTTGATAATATTCATCATCGGGACGGGAAGGACTTTCGCGTTTACTCCGCCGATATAGCGGTAGAGCGGGACGTCAAGGCAGTTAGCGGCGGCCTTTGCGCAGGCGAGGGAAGCGCCGAGGATGGCGTTGGCGCCGAGGCTCTTCTTGGTGCTTGTGCCGTCGAGGTCGATCATTGTCCTATCTATCTGGGCCTGTCCGAGCACGCACATCCCCTTGAGCTTCGGGTTGATCTTCTTGTTCACGTTTTCAACGGCCTTGAGGACGCCTTTTCCGAGATAGCGTTTCTTGTCGCCGTCCCTAAGCTCAACCGCCTCATGCTCGCCTGTGGATGCGCCTGATGGTACGGCAGCCCTTCCGATCGTACCGCATTCAAGGGTAACGTCAACTTCAACTGTAGGGTTTCCACGTGAGTCGAGGATTTCACGTGCATGCACATTGCAAATTGCTGACATTTTTCACTTTCTCCTTGGTTAAAATAAAATCACGGTTTTAATTATTGTATGCCCACGTAAATTAGAGTGCTGAAAATTATAACAAGTAAGGGGAACTTGCAACCAGACATGAAAGAAATATCTGCAAAAAACGGGATGAAACTCCACTACCTAAAACCAGCATCGGATTTCACCGAAGCCCTGCCGCTTGGAAACGGGAAAATGGGTGCGATGCTTTTCGGAGGGATTGAAGAGGAGCTGATACAGCTCAACGAAGACACCCTCTGGTCGGGGATGCCGGGTAAATACGCGGTTCCAGAAGCCAGGCCGGCTCTTCCAATGATAAGGGAAGCTCTGTTCAATGAAGATTATCACAAGGCGAACGAACTCTGCGGGAAATTACAGGGTCCCTACTCGCAGTCGTACATGCCGATGGGAAATCTGAGGATCAAATTCAGCGACCAGCCCGATCCGGAAGACTATCTCCGCGAACTCGATATTTCACATGCCACCGCAAAAGTCAGCTATGAGGCCGGAAAGACAAAATATGAGAGGACATGTTTCACAAGCTTCCCCGACAAGGCGCTCATCATGAAGATTTCAACTAAAGGGAAGGGGCGTCTCAACTTTGTTGCTTCCATGGACAGTCTCCTGCGCAATTCGCAGAGCAGGATTGATGCCCGCACGGTTGCAATGTCGGGCAGGGCGCCGGTACATATCGATCCCGCATACTGCAAAAGGGATTTGGTCAGCTATGATGATAACGGGGGCGTTGCATTTGATGTCAAGCTCCGCGTGGTTGCCGAAGGGGGGCGCGTCACGTCCACTGATAAGGCCATCGAAGTCAGGAACGCAAGTTCAGTCGTCCTGTTCCTGGTGTCCGCAACAAGCTTCAACGGGTTTGACAAGCTTCCAGGAAAAGAGGGAGTGGTTTTGGAGGAAACCACCTCTTCAATTATGAGCACTGTTTCAAGGAAGGATTTCGACGAGCTCAAGAAAATGCATGTAAAGGATCATAGGAAGCTCTTCGACAGGTGCTGGCTTGAACTCGGAGATGGCGATATAAGCGATCTGCCTACCGACGAAAGGCTGAAGAAGTACGACGGTAAAAACGATCCTCGCCTGGCGGTGCTTCTCTTCCAGTATGGCCGCTATCTGATGATTGCCTCTTCGCGTCCGGGGACGCAGGCGACGAACCTCCAGGGGATCTGGAACGACCTCTTCCGCCCGCCTTGGAGCTCCAATTACACGATCAACATCAACACCGAGATGAACTACTGGCCAGCGGAGCCTGCAAACCTCTCGGAGTGCCATGGACCTCTGTTTGACCTGATTGAAAAACTTTCCGTGGCAGGCGAGAAGATTGCTTCGGAGAATTATGGATGTAAAGGCTGGGTTGCGCATCACAATACGGATCTGTGGGGGCATGCGTGTGCAGTCGGTGACTATGGCAATGGCAATCCCCAGTGGTCCTGCTGGCAATTGGGGGGGGGATGGCTCGCAACCCATCTGTGGGAGCATTTCGCCTTCACGCAGGATACGAAATTCCTCAAGGAGAAGGCATATCCCCTGCTGAAGAAATCGGCGGAATTCTATCTGGACTGGCTTGTCCCGCACAAGATTAATGGCACGGAATATCTTGTCACCGCTCCGGCAACATCTCCTGAGAATAGTTTTATCGCGCCTGGCGGAAAGCCCGAATGCGTGAGTATCGCGAGCACGATGGACATGGGGATTATCCGCGAGCTTTTCACGGATTGCGCCATGGCATCTGAAATTCTCGATGTGGACAAGGAATTCAGTGACAGGATTAAAAAGGCCTCTGGCAAGCTTCTGCCATTTCAAATAGGAAGGAACGGACGCCTCCAGGAATGGTACAAGGATTTTGATGATGGGGAACCGCATCACCGCCACGTCTCCCATCTGTTCGCGCTTCATCCAGGAAGCCAGATCACGCGTGATGGAACTCCAGAACTTTTCAATGCCGCAAAAAGGACGTTGGAGATCAGGGGGGATGAAGGCACAGGCTGGTCCCTTGCCTGGAAGATCAATTTCTGGGCCAGGCTTTTCGATGGCGACCGCTGTCTCAGGCTTATCAGCCGCATGCTGCGTGTGATCGATGCGAAAAACGTCGAGTATCACGGCGGTGGTGTCTACATAAATCTCCTCGATGCACATCCACCGTTCCAGATCGACGGCAATTTCGGAGTGACTGCCGGAATATGCGAGATGCTTCTCCAGAGCCATGAGAAAATTTCCGATTACCGATTGCCGAATGCCGATTCAAAGAATGAAAAGCAGAAATCGAAAATGAAAGGCTTCATCATCCGCCTTTTTCCGGCATTGCCTGCGGACTGGAAGAATGGTTCGGTGAAAGGGCTTGTCGCAAGAGGTGGCTTCACCGTCGATATCGGATGGAAGGACGGGGCGCTGGTAAAAGCCCTCATCCGTTCAAGCAGCGGGAATATCTGCAGGATACGGTCTGCCGGGAAGCTGGAAGTTTCAACAAAAGGCAGGGGGCTTGCTTCATCGTACAATGGAGAGCTCCTTGAATTTCCTACGGTGAAGGGACATTCATACGAAATTGCCCCTGGACAAGTGGTATGAGTATGCGGACCGGGAAAAGCGGTATTGAAAAGTTTATCATCGAATCCAGGGAAAAGCTCGGATTCTGTGCGGTTTCCGCAATGCCGTTGGGTGGTGATTCATATCTCCATCTGCTGGAAAGATTGAAAGAAGTATATGTTCCTGATGGTGGGAGAGCTAATGACTGGCCGGAATATATGCAGAGGACTTCCGGCAAGAGGGCGGATCCCGGAAGCGTTTTCCCCTGGGCGAAAAGTCTTGCGATATTCGCATTTCCATTCGACCGTATTCCTGTCAATGAAAATTTCCTCCATCAAGCTGGCAGCGACAAGTTATCGGGACTCGTCGCGGGCTATGCCGGCAGGATTGACTACCACATATATTTAAGGGAGAAAATTTTTATCTTTGCCGAATCATTGAAGAAAATCCTTGGTAAAAATTTCAGGAATGAAATTTTTGTCGACACAAAACCGCTTGCGGAAAAAAGCATTGCGGCATTTTCCGGCTTGGGCGCCATCGGCCTTAACTCATGCCTTCTCTGCAAAGGGGAGGGGAGCGGGACTTGTCTCGGGATCCTTGCTCTGGACGTCGATCTGCCGGAAATGGAGCCTGCTGATTTTGCCGCGACATGCTCCACTTGCGGGAAATGTGTTGAGAGATGTCCGGCCGGGGCCATTACCGGCAAGCCAGGGGAATTCAAGTATAAGAAGTGCAGGAGCTATCTTACGATGGAAAAGAAAGGCGCTCTTGAAAAGGAGGAGGCCGTTCTTCTTGGAGATTGGATCTTTGGTTGCGATATTTGCACATCGCTCTGTCCTGGGAGCCGTATTCCACCGCCGGTCAAGGTTGATCTCAAATGGCTGCTTCTAGAGGAGGACTCACTTGTGGAGGAAGTGATAATGAACACTCCCCTGGAGTATCCCGGGCTGAAGCTCCTCAGGAGGAATGCCCTTGCCGTTCTGGGAAACAGGAAATCCCCTGATGCTCGGGAGTTGATTAGGCATTATAATTCAATCGTATAGGAAATTGTATTTTCCGTGTCTCTGGTAGGGACGCCTCGCCGAGGCGTCCGCGGCGGTCTCGGCGAGACCGCCCTGCCTTAAGTCCCGGCGAAGCCTGTTAAGTCCATGTCTATGCAGCGCTAACTGGAGCTTTGCCAGCCTTCAGGAACATTTTTCAGAGGCTTCCTTTAAGGAGTCGTCACACCTCAAGGCAGTCTGGACGCCAGCAGCATTCAAGCTGTCCACAGCTCGCAGCATTGGAAGTGTCAAAACACTGGGAGTTTCCCTCGGCGGCCTGGATGGCGCGGATGATATCGCCTTTCTTGGCTGTCTTGGCTGGATTCAGCCCCAGATCCTTAGCCCGTTTCTTGATTTCAATGATACTCAGCTTTTTCATGTTTTCCTCCTTTTGTGCAAAAATGATAAAATTTACGTCTTCCAATTTTGATTCTATGTTTTTGGAATCACCTTCGGGGAATATAAGCTGGGAACCTAGAAAAGCATGCGTGTGACTCCTTCATTTCATGGGGTAAAACCCTACCGTGGAAAACCAGCTTGCTGTATGCTTGTTATCCAAAATATCATATGGGGCAAAAAGGAGCGACTCTGGGATCATGAAGGGAATGGTGCGCCCGATGCGATTCGAACGCATGGCCTTTTGCTTCGGAGATATAGAGTTGATTTTTACTCATGATTACTTATTATTACCTACTCATTGTCAATTAACGATATACATATAAACAAAAAACATTATAATTACTTGATATTATATGATTATACCCCTATATTGGTTAGACAGGTTAGACAGGAGTTAGACGGGGACGGCTTTCAGCGCGTCAACCTCCTGACAGAATTGACAGAATAGACAAATCAAAATACGGGAGGTTTTAAAATGGCGGACAAAATCAATTTCGGAAAAAGGACTATTGATGCTTTGCCGCTTCCAGGCGAAGGCCGGCAAAGATACAGGGACACCGCGAGCCGCTTTCTGTATCTTGATGTTTTTAATTCAGGCCGGAAAACCTTCCTGTATGTCCGCAAGCTTCAAGGAAGGGTCAAATTTATAAAGATCGGCAACTATCCCGAGATGACACCGACTGAAGCGAGAATTAAGGCGGATGAACAGTCCGGCGATATTTCAAAGGGCAAGCCGTTGGGGAAATCTGGAAAGACCTTTGCCGATTTGTTTACAAACTATCTTGAAAACCATTTGAAGCTACAGGCGCGGACTTGGAAGCTGGATGAGCGTTGGTTTAATAAGTGTCTCGAACCGCTTCACAGGACACCGATAAAGCATATCACGCCTCAAACTGTCAGAGACTTCCATAAGAAAATGGCAAAGGAACACGGCGAAGTATCTGCAAACCGGATTGCTTCGCTTATCAGTAGAACATTCAATTATGCGATAAAGGAGCAAGGGGCTTTCCTTGCGAACCCGGCGGCGGGATTGACTAAATTTGATGAAAGGTCAAGGGCTCGGCGGCTTGATGATATTGAGATTAAGAGATTTTTTCAGGCACTCGACACAATGGATCTGGACTGGCAGGACTTTTTCAAGCTGGCACTCTTCACAGGGGCAAGGCGGGCAAACATTCAGGCGGCGAAGTGGGCAGATATTGACATTGAAAGAAAAATCTGGACTATATCAGAGGAAGATTTTAAGACTGGCGAAGAGACGGAGATAATTTTAAGTGATGCAGCTTGCGAGATTTTAACCCGGCGGCTTGAAAAATCAGAGTCAGGATATGTTTTTCCGTCGAATGGGAAAAGCGGTCATATTGTCGAAACTAAGACTGCATGGCGGCGACTTCTCAAAAAATCCGGAATAAAGAATTTCCACATGCACGACTTACGGCGGACTTTCGGAAGCTATCAGGCGAACACAGGGGCAAGCCTTCAAGTCATCGGGAAATCGCTTGGACACCGCTCGACAGACGCTACAGAGATATATGCACGGCTCGACCTTGCTCCAGTCCGGGAATCAGTAGAAAAAGCAACGGCGGCCATACTGGCGGCGGCAACAAAAAAGGATAATGAAAAATGAAATACTATTACACTTTGGATGAAGTCGAAAAAATGATGACAGGCAAAGACCCTCAAACTTTTCAGGAAACCTTTTTAAAAAAATATAGACCTTCGCCATATAAGATATTTAATGACAATGCGGTTATCGGGGCGGAAGGTTTTTCCCGCTTGAATAAGCCTGAAAACGATTTTAAGAATATTGACGATTACAGGCTTTCATGTCTTGAAAATGACATGAATATTTTTACTGAAATGTTAAAATTACAAGGGGCAAGCAATAAAAACACGTCTTGCCTTCAAGAAATTCAGAGCTTGAGAAAATTGATTGCAAAAAAAGACCTGTCAACGCTTGTATGGTGTATGCCACAGTTTTTTTTCAGGCTATCTCGATTTATCGCTCGACCGGGAATAGAGGTAATTAAAAACAAACGGATCGCGGATAAAACCCGCGTTAAAACTTCACAGACAAAAAGGCTTGCAAAATCAGAACCTTTGCGAGAAAAATATTTATCTGTTTATGACGCGGAAAAGAATAAACTAAAGATATCCACAATAAATAAATTATTTCGTAATTGGTGCTGGGAAAACCAGATACCAGGCAACCAGCGACCAGACACAAAAACCCTGAATAGATGGCGGAAAACTGCCGGACATAAATAAAAAACGGACATAAGCCGCTTGTGTCTGTTTTACCCCTGAATACTCCCTTGCCTACACAGTAATTTCCCCGTATAATTACTTCCATCAAGATTTAACTTTATAATCAAAATGGAGGTATTCAGATGACTACGCAGACGACCCCGACCGAAAGAAAATCCGAGCTTCTCGACCGTATAGAGGCGGCGGCTTTCCTTCGCCTTAGTCCAGCAACTTTGGCAAATTGGCACTCGACCCAGAGGATGAAGATCCCTTGCCACAAACTTGGAAAGCGCGTGTTTTATCGTGAAACCGACCTTCAGAAATGGCTTGAACTCCAGGCCGTCAATCCAATTATTTAAGGGGGCGGCCATGAGTACAGCGACGGGAAATAATAAAATTCACGAATTCACACCTGAAGAAAAGTTCAATCTCGATGTTATCATGTTCGAGGTTGACATGGCGGACATGGCGGAAAAAATCCAGCTTTTGCAGAAAACGGGAATACCAGCAAAGAAGGAATTTGAAAACGCCTTTTTCGACATGAAGAAAACTGTAAAAAGAATTCAATCCATCCCGGAAGAAATTGTATTCTGCAATTATAATTGCCTCTATCCCGATTCGTTTTTCCTGCTATTGGAATGGTATTGGTTTTACAAGATCCGCCGAAGGATAGTCCTCTGGAGATTCAACAGGGCGAAAACCAGCCTTGTCGAAAACCTTCGCAAGCTGTCCGAAATCCTCCAGGAAAATATTGAAATGTGCGAATGGGCGCGTGAAAGGCAAGTACTGGCGGAAAAGGACTGCTTGGAGAACGTCGAAATAGTCAGCTACCTCAAGAAACAGGCTGATGATTATTTGAAGGGGGCAGCATGAGAAGCGCGGCGGGAACCACTATTTCAGACATAAAGAGCCGGACGGATTGCATAGACATTTTAAGCCGTTATGGAATCCATGCGAAACAAGGGATAAATATTTCCTGTCCGCTTGGAAAGCATGAAGACAAGAACCCGAGCTTTAATCTCTACGCAGGCGGCGAAAAGTTCAAATGCTTTTCATGCGGTGCTTCAGGCGATGCGCTCGACCTTGAAGCGGCGATGTCCGGACAAGGGCTGAAAGAAGTAATCCAGACATTGACGGGCGGCGAAATTCGCAAACTCCGGACACATACCCGACCGCCAGACAAACCCCGAGAGATCACGCTTAAAAACGATTTTTCGGAATATGTCAAAGATTATCAGAGCGCAACATATAATGAGATTTGCGCGGATTTATGGGAGCTTTCAGACTTCAGGCCGGATTATCCCACAGACCAAAACCCCGCAGCTGAAGGGGCGGAATTCTTGCGGGCATTGTACGAACCTGAAGACTTCCTGTTTATCGGATCGCAGTTTGACGCAAAGAACCCCGAGCGCGTGAAATCCCGTGATGAATGGATTATGACTATTCAGGCGGACGGCGTGAAATTTCCTTTAATTTGTGTCAATCCGGTACACCTAGAGGGAACCGCGAACGGGAACGGAGAAACCAGCTTCAGGACTGCCGCGAATATCGCAAAGCATAAATATTCACTCATTGAAAACGACCGGGCAAGCCTTCGCGATCAGGCTGCTTTCTGGCTTAAAATGATTCAATCCGGCTTTCCTGTCAGGGCGTTAATCTTTTCAGGGAATAAAAGCCTTCATGCGATATTTGAGGCGAACCCCGAGGA
>JBAQUG010000395.1:0-8049 GCA_049297395.1 Victivallales bacterium
GTGCCCATACCCATCAGCCATCGCCCGGAGAAACCACAGGTGTTTCAACCTGGTATGCCCAGCCCGACGCGTACTGCGCCAACTTTTCCCTCATAAAAGCCGAGGTGGATATTCTGAAGCATAAGACAGTCAAAATCGAGTCGCAGCTGGTGTCTGTTCCTGCAAGCGGGACTGGGCATTTCAAGTTTTCCAGCAGCATGGAAAATTTACTTTCGAGTTCATATGAAAAGTCCAGAAACGAGATAATATCCCTGAAGAATGAAATTATGGCGGACGAACTCAATAAGATGACGGCCGAATCTTATTTCATGTCATTTCCAAAGGCAGCATATGCACTGATCATTCCGCAGGCACGCGTCGTCAAGCCAGGAAAGTTCTCCGAGGACGATCTCTACTGGACTTTTCCATTTGAAGACACTCTGTGCTCCATTGAACTGAAGGATGAGGATTTGAAAGTCGTCCAGGATGACGTAGCGAAGCTTAAGGACGGTACAATGTTTGACTTGGTGAAAAGCGGCAATGTTTCGCCTGCTGGCAGAAAAAACATTGTCCTGAGCAGTTATCTTCTTGCAGGGGCGGGCGGACGCGTCAGATCGCTTGCGGATTTTGCAAAGGATCCGGAATGCCATGCTGCCGACAGCGGAATCACGTTAAGGGATGTGTTCAGGAGCTTCCTGAAGAAAAGTTCATCAAAGTAGGACAGGCTTTCCAGCCTGTCATTTTAGGTTCTGGCCTTCGGTATGCGTGAAGGAATTTATTATACTTTATTTCCCGCAGCACTTCTTATATTTCTTGCCGCTTCCGCACGGGCATGGATCATTCCTGCCGGTCTTGGGAGTATTCCTGATAAACGTGATCTGGGGATCCGGCATGGATTCAGCGGCAACTGAAGGCTGTCCGTCTGGTCCGGGTGGCGCTTCAGCCCCCACTGCCGTCTTATGTTCCCCGCCCATTCCGCCGAACTGGTCGATCTGGTCGTGTATCAGGTTCTGAGGAAGAGATGCGAACAGGTTTTCAAATGCCGCCAGGGAAGTAGCCGAGCGGAACATGTTGGTCAGGATTTCCTGGTAAATGTCCCCCATCAGGGCATCGAAGACCTTGAAGGCCTCATGCTTGTATTCAATGAGGGGATCCTTCTGTGCGTAGGCCCTGAGGCCGATGCTGGCGCGCAGATGGTCCATCGCGTAAAGGTGTTCCTGCCAGAGCCTGTCGATAGCTTCGAGGAGGGTATGCCTCTCAAGCCATTTCTGCGAATCAGGAGTCTCAAGGGAGGTCTTGATGCTGTAAGCTTTTTCTATGCGTTCCATGACCTTCTTGAACAAGAGAGCGCTGTCAGGGATTTCATTCTCGTTCTGGGTTTCAAAATCCTTCCTGATGAACCCGAGAGGGAACGTGGAGTTGAGCCAGATCAGGAGAGGTTCCAGATCAAATGAGACGGCGATCTTGCCGTTGAACTGGAATGCGTCGTCGACGTGTCCTCCGACTTCCTGGTTGAGGATGTCGAAGAGGATTTCCTTGGGATTGTCAGAGTTGATCACTTCCTTCCTGAAACCATAGAGGACCTCGCGCTGCTTGTTCATCACATCGTCGTACTGGAGCGTCCTTTTACGGATGGAGAAATGATGCTGTTCAACGCGTTTCTGAGCAGTCTCGATGGATCTGTTGAGAAGGGGGTGCTGGAGTTCCTCTCCTTCCTCGAGACCGAGCCTGCTCATGATCGTGGCGACCCTGTCGGAACCGAAAAGGCGCATGAGATTGTCTTCAAGCGAAACATAGAACCTGGATGAGCCAGGATCGCCCTGTCGCGAACAACGTCCGCGCAGCTGGCGGTCAATTCGGCGTGAATCATGGCGCTCGCTTGCGATTACATGCAGTCCGCCGAGGCGTCTGATCTCTTCATATTCCTCTGGCGTGGCATTTGTACCGCCGAGTTTGATGTCGGTACCACGGCCGGCCATGTTGGTGGCGACAGTGACTCCGCCTTTCTGTCCGGCCCTGGCAACTATATCTGCCTCGAACTGGTGGTTCTTCGCGTTCAAGACATTGTGCGGAATGTGTTCGCGTTTGAGCATGCGGCTGAGAACTTCCGAAACATCGACGGAAACTGTTCCGAGAAGTACAGGCTGCCCGGCCTCGTGGCACTCCTTGACTTCGTCTATGATGGCCTTGTATTTTTCACGCTTTGTCTTGTAGATGCAGTCATTTGTGTTTTTCCGTATGCACGGCTTGTTAGGCGGAACGACAATCACATCGAGCTTGTAGATCTGGTGGAACTCGTTGACTTCAGTTTCGGCCGTGCCCGTCATCCCGGCGAGCTTTTCATACATCCTGAAATAATTCTGGATTGTGATGGTGGCGAGCGTCTGTGTCTCGCGTTCGATGCTGACATCCTCCTTCGCTTCGAGGGCCTGGTGGAGGCCTTCGCTGAAACGTCTTCCGGGCATCAGCCGTCCGGTGTGTTCGTCGACGATGAGGACTTTGTTGTCCTGGACGACGTAGTGGACATCCTTTTCAAAGAGGCAGTACGCTTTTAGGAGCTGCGAGATGTTATGCAGCTTTTCGCTTCGCTTCGAGAAATCCTCCTGGAATTCCTGTTTCTTCTTGAGCTTGTCGGCGTCGGACAGGTTCGGATCCGTATCGATGTCATGTATTACAGACAGGAGATCAGGCAACACGAACATTTCCGGATTGTCGGGGCTGAGCGCGGTGCGGCCTTTTTCGGTAAGATCGGACTCATGCCCTTTCTCATCAATTATAAAGAACAGATCTTCCTGGAGCTGCTGGAGCATTCCCTTGTTCTGGTTGCTTCGGACGCTTCCTTCGAGAACTTCAAGCTTTTTCAGGATTTTCCCGTCTTCGAGGATATGCATCATCTGGCGGTGCTGTGGTATGCCGAACTTGACCTGGAGGAGTTTTATCAGGGCATCCTCCTCCTCGGGACTTTTTTCCTTGGCGGTCTTGAGGGCCTCCCTGGCTTCGGAGATGAGCCTCGAGCAGAGGAAACTCTGTTTCTTGAATAGTTCGGCGATTCCTGGTTTGAGGACGTCGAACTGGTGCGTCGATACGGCCACCGGACCGGATATGATGAGAGGGGTTCTTGCTTCATCGATGAGGATGCTGTCGACTTCGTCGATGATGGCGTAATAGTGGTTCCGCTGCACCATCTGTTCCTTGCTCATCGCCATTCCCATGTCGCGGAGATAGTCGAATCCGAATTCACTGTTTGTACCATAGGTGATGTCGCAGGCGTACTGTTCGCGGCGACTCATCGGCATCATCTGGTTCTCCAGGCATCCGACCGTGAGTCCGAGATACTTGTAGATGGTGCCCATCCATTCCGAGTCACGTTTGGCGAGGTAGTCGTTGACGGTCACAAGCTGGCAGTTCTTTCCGCATAGCGCGTTGAGATACATCGGCAGTGTCGCAACAAGGGTTTTTCCTTCACCTGTGGCCATTTCGGCGATATTTCCCCTATGGAGGACGATGCCGCCCATGAGCTGGACATCGAACGGGATCATGTCCCATGTCCGTTCCTGGCCGCATATGACTATCTTCGAACCCATCAGCCTGCGGCAGGTGTTCTTGACTGCTGCGAATGCCTCCGGCAGGATGTCGTCGAGGTTCTCCCCCTTTGCAATCCTGTCCTTGAATTCCTTGGTCTTGCCCTTAAGCTGTTCCTCTGTAAGGTTCTGATAGGATCTCTCGATTTCATTGATCTTTGCGACGACAGGCATGAGTTTCCTCATGTCGCGGTCGGACTTTGAACCGAATACTTTGCTCAGCAGATAATTAATCATTGTTGAATGGTCTCTTGTTTTTTCCTATTTCGAACCGGGCTTTACAAGCGGAATCCTGCTCGCGCAGAGAGGGCATTTGGCAGGTTCATAAGTGTCAAATTGCAGTTTCAACAGGCTTTTGAAGGGCACGTCGAATTTCACATCGCCTGTCGACCTGTCGACGATCACGGCTATCCCGACGACTTCGGCGCCCATGCTGCGGGCGAGTTTGACCGTCTGATCGACGCGTCCACCCTTCGTAACTACGTCTTCGGCGACAAGTATTCTTTCACCTTTTGAGATCGTGAAGCCACGTCTTAAAACTAGATTGTCATTTTCCTTTTCAGCGAAAATGGCTTTGCAGCCGATCCTCCGGCCCACCTCCTGCCCGACAATAAGACCGCCGAGGGCGGGGGAGAGGACGGCATCGATCTTGGCGCCCTTGAACTTGTCGGCGAGTTCGGCGCAGAGTTTCTCGGCGATCGCCGGGTACTGCAGCACAAGCGCGGCCTGGAAGAAACGGTTGCTGTGGAGCCCGCTCCTCAGCTGGAAATGCCCTTCGAGAAGCGCTCCCGACTCCATAAAATGGTTCAATACATCCTTGTCAGTCATATGATAAACTCCATAATTTTGTTTGAGCAGCCGTTACTATAACTCGAATATTGAAAATTTTAATTGCTTTATTGCAGTAAATCATGTATTTTTATTATTCAAATAAAATAAGAATTGGGATACTCCTGATGAAAATAACGCTTTCAAGAAAAATAACTGCCGGTATTCTGTTTCTGACAGGGCTGTTCATAGCCTTCTACGGGGTGAGTCTCATCCTGAAAGTTTCAAAATGCAAGTCCTGGCCCACCGCCGAAGGAAAGATCCTGCACTCATTCGCGGTCGACGCGGATGATATTCCCGAGAACAAGACCAAGGATGTCTTGCGGCCCTACATCGTCTATGAGTACATGGTCGGGGAGAAGTACTACTCCTCAAATAATATCTCCTACCTCGATATTATCCCATGGTTCAACTTCAGCGACACTTATTATTCAGGCTCCGAGACTGAAATCCGTGATCTCCTGAGGAAATATCCTGTCGATTTCCCAGTCAAGGTCTATTACAATCCTGTAAATATCGAAGTTGCCGTCGTTGACACCGGCCTTAAGACTCCTGTCTTCATGCCGTTTATCCTGGGACTTCTCCTGACCTATATGTCGTTCCACGTACTGATATATGGCGCCCTTGGTCAGATGCAGGAAAGCGTCTGAGACGGCAGTCCACGATAATGTCCAAAGGAATATCCAAATATGCTCTGTCCCGTATGCGATACTGAAATGCTCATTCTCGAATTCAATAAAATCGAGATTGATTTCTGCAGCCTCTGCAGCGGGGTCTGGCTTGATGAGGGCGAGCTCGAACTGCTGCTCCAGCCCGACAGCGCGAACGCTGTGGCCGTACTTATGGCGGATCTTAAGAAATCCGACAGGCCGGACGGAAAAAGAAAATGTCCTGTCTGCAGGAAAACAATGAATCCGGTGGAACTTTCCATAGAACCCGTTGTCGAAATAGACAAGTGCAGATATAACCACGGACTGTGGTTCGACAAGGGGGAGCTTGATCAGATCATGTCTTCCACCGGAGCAAGCGGGAAGCTGTCCAGTTTCCTTAATTCTGTCTTTAAAAAGAAATCAAACTAAAAAAGGAGAATATCATGAGCGGAGCAGTTCTAGGGGTGGCGGCGATGGTCTTCATAGGAATAGTGGTCGTAGTCGGCCTCTGGTTCCTGATGACCTATAATGGTCTTATTGCGTTCAGGAACCAGGTGAAGAACGCTTGGGCGCAGATCGATGTCCAGCTCAAGCGCAGGCATGACCTTATCCCGAATATCGTTGAGACCGTGAAGGGATATGCGAAGCATGAGAGCGGAACCTTCGAAGCCGTCGTCAAGGCGAGGACCGCGGCCGTTCAGGCAAACGGTGTGGATGCCAAAGCCAAGGCCGAAGGCGAACTCTCTGGTGTGCTAAGCCGTCTCATGGCGGTTGCCGAAGCCTACCCCGACCTCAAGGCGAACCAGAACTTCCTCGCCCTTCAGGAGGAACTGGCCTCAACAGAGAACAAGATCGCATTTTCACGACAGGCCTACAATGATCAGGTGATGATCTACAATACAAAGATCCAGGTTGTCCCCTCGAACATCGTCGCCAATGTCAGCGGATTCACTGCAATGGAGCTTTTCGAGCTGAAGGACAATGCACAGCGCGAAGCACCGGCGGTCAAGTTCTGAAAAGTAGGCACAGAGGCACAGAGGTCAGGAGGATGAATCGGCGAATCGGAGAGCGGGGGAATCGGAGATGGAAAATTAGTTGGAGTTCACGGCTTTAGCGTGTCTTTTTCCGCCTCCATGTTTTTTCAAATTTCAAAATCGGCGCTCGGCAATCACCAAATAATTAAATCACCAAATCACCAAATACTCATGTGGCAGGCGATACACCAGAACAAGATAAAATCAGTGTTCCTCATAGTTTTCATGGGGATACTGCTCGTAGTCCTCGGTGCGGCTATCGGAGGTTCGGTCACCGGCAACCAGGATGGCATTCTCGGCGGTGTCTTCCTCGCCGGACTCGCCTGGTTTTTCCTGACGGTGCTAGCTGTTCTTGAAGGCAAGAACATCCTTCTTTCACTTTCCGGCGCCCGTGAGGTCTCCCATGACGATGCGCCGCAGCTTTACAATATTGTCGAGGAGATGCGGATAGCGGCTGCGCTTCCAGCGACGCCGAAGGTCTTCATAGTCGAAAGCCGCGCGCCGAACGCCTTTGCAGTAGGGACTCCGGCCAACGCTGCGGTCGCAGTGACGACCGGGCTTCTTTCAGTCCTTTCACGAGATGAGCTCCAGGGCGTGATCGCCCACGAGATAGGGCATGTCAAGAACCAGGACAGCCGTTTCATGACCCTGGCCGGGATAATGCTCGGCGTGATCGTTGTCCTGGCGGATGTATATACCAGGAGCATGTTCTACGGGGGCATGGGAAACCGCCGCTCGGATTCCTCGTCAAAGGACAGCGGTGGACTTCAGATGATTCTTTTTGTGATTGCGATAGTGCTTGCGATACTCGCACCTATTCTGGCAAACCTCCTTTATTTCGCATGTTCAAGAAGCCGCGAATATCTCGCCGACGCCTCTTCTGCGATCTTCACGAGATATCCGGAGGGCCTGGCTTCAGCGCTTGAAAAAATATCAAGATCGTCTATTCCCCTTGAATCCGCAACTCGCGTCACCGCACCTATGTACATAATAAATCCGTTGAACAAGGCGTGCGGAAACGAGGTGTTCAGCCTTTTCAGTACTCATCCGCCTACTGAGGAAAGAATAAAGATACTCCGGACGATGGCCTCTGGAGCAGGACTGGGCGAATACAATAAGGCGTATGCCAGCCTGAAAGGCGGAAACATAGCCAGCGGCAGCGATCTCCGCTCCGCAGAGGAACTCGAACTGCGCGGAATTAAAAGAGCACAGCCGGAGTTGGACAGAAAACAGCAGACACGCGACGCGAACGACATCCTTCTCCGTGCGAACAAGTTCCGCTTCATCAACTGCGCCTGCGGACTTCGCATAAAAGTCCCGCCCATGTTTGCAGCCAAATCAGTGACCTGCCCGCGCTGCGGCGCCCAGCATCAGCTATAAGATTTGAAACGGAGAATCGGCGAAACGGAGTGTCGGTGGTTACTTGAAACTGGTAACTCGGAATTTGAAATTATAATCCCAAGGGAGCTCTGGCCTCCGGTCGGAGTTTAGTTTCTCTGATTTGATATTACTTTAGTTGGAGTACGGCTTCAGTGTGTGAGTTTTTATATGAATTGAAGATATGGGAAAAAGAACAGCCAAAAATGGCTTGACTACGAACAAAACCAAAAGATATGGGGGGTGGCTTGAAAAAGTTTTTTATTATTTTTATCCTTTCTGTTCTTTTCTGTCATTTGTCATTCTCCGATGATAAAGACGACCTAAAAACACTTGTCGACGGCAATCGTGAATTCGCCTTTAAACTCTACAAGGAATTGAGCAAACAGGAAGGGAACCTTTTCTTTTCACCGTACAGCATCTCCACAGCGCTTGCCATGACTTATGCAGGAGCCAGAGGAGAGACCGAAAAGCAGATGGCGGAAATTCTTTGCTTCAAGCTCGGACAAGATAGGTTGCATCCGGCTTTCGCGACCCTGGTAAAGCAGGTCAATCTGGCTAAACTAAATGCTGATATGAAGATCGCAAACTGCCTTTGGG
>JBAQUG010000396.1:0-2883 GCA_049297395.1 Victivallales bacterium
ACTTGAGCCTCCGCAGGAGGTGGTATATTGTAGCCCAAGGCGTTAGCCTTGGGAAAAACAGCAAACAAGAAAATAAAAGCCCCCGCAGGGTGGCGGTACAAAGTTATGAGCCATACATTCTCCAACAATCTTTTCCACGTCATATTCAGCACAAAAGGCAGAGTTGGCCTAATCCGGCCGGATTTTAAAAATGATTTGTACAAATACATTTCCGGCATTGCCAAAAAAGAGGACTCGCAAATTGAAGTAATTTCCAGATATATTGATAAACAGGAAGAACATCACAGGAAATTCTCGTTTGAAAAGGAACTCGAAGATTTTCTTAGCAGGAACAAGGTTCCTTTTGACAAACAACATTTTCTGGATTGATTCAGTGCCGCCGCCCTGCGGGGGCTGGAAAATTTATTTGACCGTTTATCATCCCCACGCTTACGCATGGGGCTACAGTATATCACCTCCTGCGGAGGCTCAAGTTTAAGTGATCATAATATCAATTTTATGTATCTGCCTTTTAGCCCTCGCAGAGGGCGGCATATTGTAGCCCCATGCGTAAGCGTGGGGAAAACAATTGACGAATATAAATCAATCAAGCCCCCGCAGGGCGGCGGTACATTAAAGAGCCTTCTTAATTTCACTCTTTAACGAGCTTATCCTCTCCTCGAATGGCATCGGAGCTGGGAATCCGAGGGAAAGTAGTTTTTCCATTCCTAGATGGGAGTCGTGTGGGCGGCGGGCCTCTGTTTCCGGCGCCTTGTCAAGGCGCACTATATTCTGCATGCTCTTGCCGAAGATTTCCGCGAACATCGCAGTGAGCTTGTAGCGGGTTGTCCTGCTCTGTCCGCTGAAGTGGAAAATTCCAGGAGCGTTTTTATCCAGCAGGAAGAATACGGCATTTGCGACATCTCCTGTGTATGTCGGATAACGGATGATCGAATCCTCCATAGGCCAGGGTTTTTCTGAGTCCAGAGCCTTCAATGTCCCATAAAGGAGATCGGATTTCTGGAGGCCTGCGGCCAGGCCGTAGAGCAGGGGGATGCGCAGTATTGTTGCGTTTTTGCAGAGGGTGAGGACGGCTTTTTCGGCCATGAGCTTTGTTTCTCCGTAGTAATTGACCGGACTTGGCTTGTCATCTTCCCTGTACGGAGGATTGGTGCCGGGGAATACATAGTCGGTGGAGATATGGAGTACTCTTGCATTGCGCTTTGCGGCCTCGGAGGCAATTTGTTCCGTCGCCCAGACATTGAGCCGATGCGCGCCAGATTTATTTTTTTCGCACTGGTCCGGACTGCGCCATGCGGCTGAATGGATTACCGTATCCCATTCGGAACTGCAAATTTCCTTTATTCCATCTTCAGTGGTGATGTCGGCGTCAAGAAAACCTGTGTCTTCGTGGTTGGATACTCGGATAGTCTGCGAAATTCGCAGGCTTGACACCATTGCAGTTGACTTTATTTGCCCTGCAAGAAAGGAGATCTCAGATCCGAGCAGACCGCTCGCTCCGGTAATTAATATTTTCAAGTTCGACACCCAGTTGACTGGTTCATGTTGCAACTGCTGCAAAATTAACATGTTAGCCGTAATTTGCAACTTCTTGGGAGGGGAACCTTGAATCTTTTTCTAGTTCGTATAACGTAAGCGGCGAAAAAAAGTGACCGAGTGTCAAGTGACCGAGTGCCCGAGATTTGTCATTGAATCTGAAAACATTCTACTTTCTTCAAGGATTCTGTCGCCTTGTCACTCGGACACTTTGTCACTTGGACACTACTTAGAAACAGGAGCTGAATAATGAGCAAGGGATACAATGTTGCGATAGCCGGTGCCACCGGGGCCGTTGGAATTGACATGATGCTTACGCTGGAGAAGAGGAATTTTCCTGTGAAGAGCCTCCGCCTTCTTGCTTCGGAAAGGTCTGTCGGCAAAAAACTGAAGTTCAAGGGCGAGGAGATACCCGTCCAGGAGCTCAGGCATGATTCATTCAAGGGTATTGACATCGCCCTTTTCAGTGCAGGCGCCTCCAGATCGAAGGAATTTGCGAAATCCGCAGTGGATGCCGGCGCTGTAATGATCGACAATTCTAGCGCATTCAGGATGGATGACGATGTTCCGCTTGTAGTTCCTGAAGTGAATCCTGAAGATGTGAAAAAGCACAAAGGTGTCATTGCGAACCCGAACTGTTCGACGATAATCATGGTTGTTGCCGTATATCCCCTGCATAAGGCAAAATACCTCAAGAGGCTTGTCGCGGCCACGTACCAGGCGGCCAGCGGCGCCGGCGCCAAGGCGATGACCGAGCTTGAGGAGCAGTCGCGGCAGGTACTTGCAGGCAGCAAGGAGCTTTCCATAGCTGCGCTTCCCCAGAGGATCGCATTCAATCTTTTCCCCCATATCGATGTTTTCCTCGACAATGGATACACCAAGGAGGAAATGAAGATGACCTACGAAGGACGGAAAATCATGCACCATCCCGGCCTTAAGGTTTCGTGCACATGTGTCCGCGTACCTGTCATGCGCGCACATTCTGAAGCTCTCAATCTCGAATTCGAAAAGGACATAACTCCGGAAGAGGCCAGGAAGATACTTTCAAAGGCTCCGGGCATACAGCTCCGCGATGATCCGAAGAACAAGATCTACCCGATGCCCATCGACGCTTCCGGAATGTACGACGTGCTTGTAGGAAGGATCCGCCAGGATATTTCAAGGGACGACAAGCGGGGTCTGGACATATTCATCAGCGGCGATCAGATCCTGAAAGGGGCTGCGCTGAACGCCGTCCAGATTGCAGAGGTCCTGTAACCAGCTTGTTGTCAGCGGATAGTCGCGTCGCCGGGCTTGCCTGGCGGCGCTTTTTTATTTCTTAAAAAACAAGCAGGTCTTCTGCTTGCC
>JBAQUG010000397.1:0-4224 GCA_049297395.1 Victivallales bacterium
TACTCGGAAGACGGCACTTCAGTCCTCGGGGAAATCTCAAAGAAGCAACGCGAAATCCTCTGTGCTCTGAATTTCCCCATCAATCCTGAATAAATCAACATGGTTATTAAACTACAGGGATTTTAGGATATTACAGGGCGAAGTACGACGGCGATGCCGAGGCCGCATATGACGTTGTCAGGAAGGTCATGTGCAACGATGTCGGGAGGGAGAGGATTCTTGAGATATTCTCATGGCTGAACAATAACGAGCCGGTCTGCTTCGTCCCGGTGATCAATTCCGAGAGGAAATGGAGCATCAATGCCCTTCCACTGGCTTACGCCAAAATCCTCGGAAGCTATTATTCGGAGATATCCGGATCATCCGTCAGAGTCCTTGACGATATTGTCAATGTGAGTTCCCCTAACACCGGTCTCGGGCATTCATTTCGCCTTGCCAACAAGGTCGTTTATGACGGGAAGATTCCCGATAAGAACTTGCAGTACATCCTTGTAGACGACACGTACACATTCGGAAGAACCGTAATGTCGCTCATGGAACACATAGTCTCACAGGGAGGTAACGTTGTTCTGGTGACCACCCTTGCATCGCGCTACACACACACCAGATAAAACCTTCAGATGGATTGATTGAAAAGTTCAGGAACGAGTATAAAATAAACAATGAAAGCGTTAAGGAGATTACAGGAAATGGAATCGAATACTTCACAGCAGGGGAAATCTGCGGACTCAACCTCAACCCGAACAGGAAGCTCGGACCGGAAGGCCTCCGACGCATCTGCGCTAAGGAAAATGTCCAGGGATATCTCTTTGAAGTTTGACAGGATCATGAAGGACAATCCCCTCCCTCCATTGGACAGCCTGTCCGGGAAGAAGAAAACTTGCTCGAAAATGTCTTGCCATTCCGCCTGAATCAGGGCTGTTTTGACCGAATAAATGAGGCGAAATATCATTAATGACCAAATTTGGTCATTGAGCATTGATCAAATTTGGAAAAGTGGCTTTAAAAGCAATTTCTTGGAACTATGTTTGTTCCAAAGCTTTGAATCTTGAACTCATGTGCCCAATATACTTTGAACTGATTTCATTCGACATAAATGATTTCTGCAACACTGTTGTCATTTTTTCCTTCTTGGATATGAAACTCGAAATCAGCTCATTCACCGCCTTATCGTTGATCCCCAGCCTTTTTCCAAGCTCCAGAAAATCAGCCCTGCTGAAGAATCCCAATGCCTCATATTCTTTTGTAAAGGAATTGCCGGCAAGGAAATCCAGGGCGAAAACATATTCGTCCGGGAAATAAATCCTCGTATCAAGGTTGTCATAGTTCGGAGTCATCTTGTCGAATACCGACTCCCGTGAATGTGAAACGAGCTGAAGACTTATGTTTTTCAGATGATAGTCGCCATTGTTTATCAGGAAATTGAAAATGAGTCTTCTAATGAAATCCATGACACAGCCTTTGTTGCCATTTGTGTATTTCAGTATGGCCTTTCCGACCTCCTCATAGCTGTGCAGATATTTGTATTCGCCCTCGGCATCACGGTTCAATCCCAGCAGCTGCGTCATGTCCTCGCAGTGGACTCTTGCATTTTTATTTTTGTCGAACCTCTTTATTATGTAGGCCTTTTCTCCGTCTTTCAGAAGAACCAGCCCGAGAGGTGGGGTTTCTATGTCGGCAATTGCGCCCATCAGCATGGAGGCATGCTCATTTTCCGATGCTTCAGGAAATTCATACGGTGTCGGCTTGAGTATGTATGTGCCATTGACATCTGTTGGAACCAATCTGTCGCCATCCAGTCTCATGGATAATTTCTGCTGGACCCCTGAAATGGACATCCTCTTGGAATTTTCCATGGCGATTCTCGTTATGAAGTCTTTCTTATCAAAGTCTAGATGCGGCGAAACCTTGATGCTTCCGAAAAGCTTCTTGACGCATCGGTCATGATATTCCGGGTATTTTGAAATTTTAATATCTTCAAGACATATATGACAGCGCATTTTATTCATCCTCTTTTTCCACGGTGACGGCCCCTATCAGATCCTTTCCGTTTTCAATAAGGAGCTTAAACGTGTCGTTTTCATCTATTTTCTGGGTGATGGACTGGATTTTAAGCAGCCATCCTTCGGAAACTAATCCTTCAAAGAATGGAAAAAGTCTTTCGGACACATATGGTGCAACTTTAAGGGGCAGGGTTGCGCTTACTGGCAATCCTCCGGGATTTTCAAGGTACTTTTCGAAATATTGGAATTCGTATCCGGACTTTATCTTTGATAGCCGACCGGCAGGCATTCCGTTATAATATACTATTGCGGATTTCATTTTATGTAGAGCTTCTTTCCAATTGAATTTAAAACATTTTCAACATTTTCAAGGGAAACGTTTTTCGTGCCTCTTTCGATCTTTTTCAGACAACCGATGCTTATGCCGGCTATGGACGCCAATTGCTTCTGGGTCATCTTGTTCAATTTCCTTTTCTCCCTGACAATTTTACCATAATCTGCAAGGGGCACGAAGTCAGATTCATTCAGTTTAAACTCAATTTCAGCTAAAGAATCCCGAAGTTCCTTACATTGCCCCTTAATTTTATCAATATCATTAATAGTCATAATAATATCTCCAATCTTATTTATAAGCATAATATAGTTAGTATTATGATTATGTCAATATAAATAGATAAAATAATAACTAATAATATTGTGAATAGGAATAAATAGATATTATAATGCGTATCATATTAAATATTACCACCATGCAAATGATTCAAGATCATTTAGCAATCTATCAACCGCAATGACGAGAATAAAATATCTTTCCTCGTGGGAGAAGGAGCTGGATTTGCAGATGCTCGCGGATTTGGAAGGATCTCTTCCACGGATTGAAATGAAGCTCCGGGAGCTCCAGCAGGTCAAAAGAGCGGCAAGACCATCGAGCGCTACGCCGAGGGACTGCACAGTTTCTGCCAATGGTGTGTTGTCAGAAACTATCTTTCAGACAACCCCATCAAAAGACTGAAGAAATTCGACACGACTCCTAAGACCGTCCGAAGGGCGATAACACTCGAGGAGATATTGAAGCTCCTGTCGGTCGCTCCTTCTCACAGGAGACTGCTGTATGAAACTGCGTTCTGCACGGGGCTGAGGGCCAATGAGCTGCGCTCGCTGACAATAAAAGAGCTTGATATTGAGAACTGCGAATTGAAGCTAAAGGCCGAATGGACAAAGAACCGGAAGAATGAAAATCAGCCTCTGCCGATGGAACTGGCGCATCGTCTGGCTGAAAACGCAAAAAAATCAATACCCGCGCAACTATACAGGGAATTCTACAGCAAGAAGAATATTTCCATTGAACCTCCGGAAAACGCTCTGCTGTACGTCTCATCCCATCCTTCAAGGGAACTTGACAAGGATCTGAAGGTGGCGGGCATTCCCAAGAACACTGATGAAGGCAAGATTGACTTCCATGGATGCCGAGTGGCGTATGTGACCTTTGTTCTCAACGCGGGAGCGACGGTAAAGGAGGCGCAGAGCCTGGCGAGGCACAGCAATCCGTCTTTGACAATGAATGTCTATGCCAGGACAAACAAGAGCCGTCTGGCGGAAATTTCCAGGCGGGTGGGGGACATAATCCTCTCCCCCCGGAGCATTACAGGAGCACAACAGGGGAGGCCTGAAGCCATAATTCCTTGTCAATTAAGTAGTTATAAAGTGGAGGCGGGGGGAGTCGAACCCCCGTCCTAGAGAAACATTACGGCGACCTCTACATGCTTGTCCTGCCTTTGATGTTTATCGTCCTCCAGTGTTGCCGGCAAACGGGCTACCTTCAGACTGTTTTCTGAATTATCTCGATTCCTGCCCCAGAAAAGAAAGCCGGAATCCAGCGCACTGCTTTCGCCTTTATCCCTTAGTGTGCTTCAAGGTAAAGACGTCGTCGCATTTAAGCGGCGAGAGCGAATTCGTCGTTCGCAATTACTATTGTGACCGAATGATTAACGAGGCCTACGATCATCCTCGGCATGCCATCGGCGCTCAGTCAGACCAGTCGAAACCGTGACGCCCCCATGACAGTGATAAATTCCAGACTGCAAATCCCAGATTCCAAAATGGAATACTGGAAAAGAAGTCCGGTATTTCAAAGAACAATTCAATTCCCTCACTGAAAGGATTATATCATAAACAGGGAAGGAATACAAGTGGAGGGGGGGAGGGGTGTTATAAGTAGGGA
>JBAQUG010000398.1:0-21088 GCA_049297395.1 Victivallales bacterium
ATGGCGGCTGATAAAATTAGAAACTTTTTAAACATTTGTCTTGCTCCTGTGATGTTTTCAGTTATTTTCATGCGGACTGGAACTGATGTCCAATATCCGGTCCCAATGCAAAATATAGGGTAACTTATATCCTGATAATCTCAAGCAGGATTTTTAAAAATTATGATAATGCCTCTGGACAATGATGAAGTGCGTGTGCTCCATAGCGGAATCGTGTCTTCCACGTCCGCTTTCTTTTCCGATGAAACGCCGTTGCTGAAGTCGTCCGAACTTGGCGGGCCCGCGTACGAGAAAAGGCCCCAGCAGGAGGAGATGGCCCTCAAGGTGGCGGCGGCATTCGCGGAGAGGAAGAACCTGTGTGTCGAAGCCCCGACCGGCGTTGGAAAGAGTTTCGCATATCTCGTTCCGTCCATCTTCTGCGCCCTCGAACAGAAAAGGCCGGTCGTCGTCAGCACCGAGACAATAAGCCTGCAGGAGCAGCTCGTGGAAAAGGATCTGCCTCTGCTCCAGAAGATCATGAACGTGCAGTTCACGACCGCCCTCGCAAAAGGCCGTGGCAACTACGTCTGCCGCCGGCGCCTCGCCATCATCGCCGGCGAACATACCGAATACCTGCCTGCGGACTCCATGAGATCCGATGTCGAGAGGATCGCCATCTGGGCCGATACCGCGGCGGAAGGCAGCATTTCGGAGATCGATTTCCCTTTCGACCGGCAGATATGGGATTACATATGCTGTGAAACCGGAAACTGTTCCAAGCCCAGATGCATGTTCTACAAGAGATGCTTCTACTGGAGGGCGAGGAAGAGCTGGGATACCGCTGACATAGTCGTCTCGAACCATGCCCTGTTTTTCACGGATCTGAAGATCAAAAGCTCGGAGGACCTTGAAACGAGCCTGCTGCCGGTCTACGGGGCCCTTGTCCTGGATGAGTCGCATACTCTCGAAGACGAGGCGGCCCAGCATCTCGGACTCCATGTCTCCAGTTCCGGCGTGCGCCTCTTCCTTAAACGGCTCTACGATCCCCAGCGCGGCAAGGGACTGCTTGTGAAGCCTGGAGAGGAAATGTTGAAACTCAGGGCTGAAGTCAGCGAGCTGATGGAGGCCTCGGAAATATTCTTCGAGAAGGTCAGGGAGTTCGCCTCAGCCTCCGCTGACAACATCATCCGGCTCCGGAAACCTGATTTCGTAGTCGACATCCTCTCTGAGAAGATCGGGCGTCTTGAATACAGGCTGGACGAATACATCAAGGAGCAGGAGGACGATGACGACGATGACCTCAGCCAGGAACTTTCCGCGATGCTCATGCGCTGCGAATATTACAGGACTGCCATATCCGATTTCGTCGCCATGAGGCTTGATGACCATGTCTACTGGGTCGAGAAGGGCGGCAGGAGCGAGACGAACATCCAGCTTTATGCGGCGCCTCTCAACGTAAATGAGATCCTCCGCAAGGTGCTTTTCAACGGTGAGCTGCCGGTCGTCCTGACAAGCGCGACCCTCTCAGTGTCCGGGAAACTTGATTATTATAAGAGGAGGATAGGATTCGACAATGGAACTGAAGACATTCTTGACACACCCTTTGATTACGAGAACCAGGTGAAAATCTATATTCCCAGGAACATGCCGCTTCCCGACGAGGAGAACTACCTCGACTCGGTCTGCGATGAGATCGAGAACTATATAAGCAGGACGCATGGCAAGGCCTTTGTACTTTTCACGAGCTATGACAATATGAAGAGAAGTTCCGACAGGCTCAGGTCGTTCTTCGACGACAAGGGGATAACACTCCTAGTACAGGGCGAGGGGAAGAGCCGTTCCGCAATGCTCAGCGCTTTCAAGCAGGATGTCGATTCGGTAATTTTCGGAGTGTCGAGCTTCTGGATGGGGGTCGATGTCCCCGGAGAAGCTTTGAGCAATGTCATCATTACGAAGCTTCCTTTTGCCGTTCCGAGCCATCCCCTTGTCCAGGCGAGATCGGAAAGGATAGAAAGGGAAGGCGGGAGCTCCTTTATGGATTACTCCCTTCCCGAAGCCGTGTTGAGGTTCAGACAGGGGGTTGGGCGCCTCATAAGGAAAAAGACCGACAACGGCATCATTGTCATCCTGGACCGCAGGATCATCTCCAAGCGGTATGGCAGTATTTTCCTCAATTCAATTCCCAAATGCCAGGTGGAAATCTGCTGAGATTCCACCGCGGAATAGCATGGCAATCAGCTTTTATTTACTTCCAGACGCGGCTTGCCATCTTCGAACCCTGTTCAAAGAAGTAGACCAGGCTGTCGTGTTCGACTTCCGGCGGTATTGAATGGTCCGAATGTACGATGAAACCGCTGCCTGCATCGGCAAGGGGGAGGATCTTCCTTTCGAGTTCGGCATCGATCTGGCGGCGGTCGTTTGAAGCGATGATCCGGATGTCTATGTTCCCGCAGAAGGATATTTTTCCGCCGAACTTCTTCGCTATGCGCGGCATGTCCATGCCGGCTTTGACCTCCATCGCCTGGAGGCAGTCCATGCCGGCATCGACTAGTCCGGGAACCAGCGGCTCGACAAAACCGCAGGAATGCACAATCACCTTTTTGCCTTTTGCATGGGCGTATTCAAAGAGCCTGGCGTGGCCGGGCTGCATGATATCCTCATACATGGCCGGCGACATGAAAGGACGTTCCTTCAAGCCCATGTCCTCGTAGAACCACATGTAGTCCGGAAGCCCTTCCTCTTTGAAAAGGACTTCAAGATGCATGATTGTGAATTCAGCGAAGGTCATGACCATGTCCTTGACCCAGTCCGGATCAAGCGCCATGCCCATGAGCATGTATTCGTGTCCGCAGACTGGATGCATCTGTTCGAAAGGCGCCACTCCGTGCCAGCCGAAGGCGCGTTTTTCATCCGAGGCCATCTTCTTGGCGTTGCGGTATCCCTCGAACGGAATCCGGCTCCGGTCGACTTTGACGAGATGAGGCTTGATCAGTTTTTCCCAGTTCTCGCGGTCCTTTACTGTGAAGTCCACATGTTCAGGAGTGCCGGACTGCGATTTCCATACGCGCAGGATGGCGCCGTTGCTGTTCTTGTAGAGCTTGGTTTCATTGTTCTCTTCGAGAGTTATGTCGCCCTGTTTGAGGTCTGCACCTGAATTCAGCCAGCCGCCACCGCGCCAGCTCATGTCAAAATGGGCAACGTGATCTTCGCCTTCTTTGAGCTTTCCCTGTTCAATATATTTCTTAGTGGTCTCGCCCCATAGTCCGTCTCCGCGAGGGAAAAAATCTACGGGTTTGTTGGCCAGCGAATTCAACATTCGTTCTTTGTGGGTCATAATTTAAGTTCCCTTATGCCTGTTATGTTGTAAAAGACAGGCACATAAATTATCCCAATCCGTAAAAAAATCAATAAATGGACATTCAAATGAGATTCGAAATGTCTGGACTTGATTTTACTGGGGAGAATGCGACACTAAGGCCTGGTGAGTGCGAATCAGGATGAAATCCGCACGTTCCGAGGCTATATTGCATTTTAATTAATCACATGGAACTGTTTAACTTAACTTTTCGAGGTTCATCAATGATCAGAGTAATAATTGTAGGCGCAGCCGGAAGAATGGGCAGGCGCCTCGTGTCATGCATTTTAAGTTCAAAGGACATGCAGCTTGCCGGAGCGACGGAATTTGCAGGAAGCCCTTTTATTGGTAAAGACGCCGGAATGGTTGCCGGGCTCGATGTCTGCGGCATTGAAATAAGCACTGATATAAAGCCGCTCCTCAGGAATGTGGACGCCGTGATCGATTTCAGCACCGGGCCTGTCGTCGAAAATGCGAAACTCGCAACCGACGCCGGAGCATGCATGGTGATAGGCACGACTGCGCTTTCAGATGCTGACAAGGAGAGCCTTGCGAATCTCACCGGGAAAAAGGGCGGGCGCATCGTCATGGCTTCCAATATGAGCGTCGGAGTCAACCTGCTTTTTGATCTCTGTGCGAAAGTCGCAAGAATCCTCGGCGACGACTACGATGTCGAAATTGTCGAGATGCATCACAATAAAAAGAAGGACGCTCCCAGCGGGACGGCTGTAAGTCTTGCCGAAGCGATCGCAAAGGCCCGGGATCTTTCCTACGAGAAGAACGCTGTCCATGGACGCAAGGGGATTGTCGGCGAAAGGAAAAAGTCCGAGATCGGGATACATGCTGTCCGCGGCGGAGACGTCGTCGGAGATCATACTGTCATATTCGCGACTGAAGGTGAACGCATCGAACTCGTGCACAAGGCCTCAAGCCGTGACACATTTGCGAAAGGCGCAATTAAGGCCGTACGTTTTCTGTCGAAGGCCCGCCCAGGCCTCTATAACATGCAGGATGTGTTAGGACTTAAGTAGGACAGGCATTCCTGCCTGTTCTTTTGAACAATCGGATATATATTTTAATTGCCGTTGTATCGGATATTTACATTTGATGAATGTTTTTTTTGGCATACTTTATGCTCCTTCGACGAATCAGGGCCGATATAATTAGGTGCTGGATAAAGAATATGGGGTGATACCATGAAAGCAAATGATAAAATCATCAGAAGGCGGGTGCGTTCAGGATTTTCCTTCATAGAGGTAACCATGGTCGTGCTCCTTCTTGGAGTTCTCATGGCTATCATGCTGCCCGTTCTGGGCCGGGCCAAGGACAGGGCCAAATTCATTAAATGGTATGCCTTCAACAGGCAGTGTGCAAATGATCCCGCGTGCATTGTAAACTTCAACATGCAGGAAGGCGAAGGGACTACTCTGAACAATATCTGTGCCGGTGCGGACGTTGAAAACTTCAAGGCCAACGAGTACAACGGTACCTTCATGAAGAACAATGGAGGCAAAAGCAATATCCAGTGGATCAAGTCCGGAGGCCGCTGGAGCAAATACGGGTATAAATACGCACTGCAGTTCAATGGTGCCGATACGTATGTCATAATTCCCGGAACCCAGGGGCTTGATTTTACTCCATATGATGAGTTCACAGTGCTTATGTGGGCGAAGTTTGACAAGCTTGGCCTCGGCGATTGTCCTTTCTCAAAATCCCTATGGGGCACTGAACAGGACGCCGCCGTCCAGTATGACATATATTCGAACCCGTTCGCAGGTTCCTTCGGGCAGGGGTCATTTGATGCCGATGTATTCACGACATGCGGGACATGGATGAACACGCACGTGGACTTCAATAAGGCCGGCTGGGTACATCTGGCGCTTCGCTATCTCTATACTGGACGCGATGCCAACGGGGAGCCGACTGGACAGATCTCGGTATTCATAAATGGCGCGGCCCTTGGCGCCTTTGCGAACACAACAAATGAAAATCCTGATACTGCCTCTGCCACGGGCTGGAAAGCCTGTACTGGCAATGGTCTGAATGTGCCCATGGTGCTCGGTGCCGCAGGCTGCTACAGGAAATACTGGAGTCCGGGAACATATGACAAGAACAAAGCCGGTATCCTGAGCAATGAGCTTATGTTGAAATTCTTCTTCAAGGGCAGAATGGACGAGTTCCTGCTATATAAACGTGCATTGTCGGACAGGGAAATATACAATCATTATGACTCGGGAAGGGAATAAGGATTGATAAATGAGATTTTTTGAAATTTTCACAAACCGAACCAAGAGAAATACAATTGCCGTCATAGTCCTGGCGATTGTGCTTGCTGTTACAGTGTACATTCAATTCTTCTGCCAGCCGGCTTTGTCCGAGGGAGCCCTCAGGGTTGTCAGGTGTCCGGACTGTGACGCACAGGCAGTCCATAAGGTAAAGGATGTCGGTGATCCCAATGATGCCAACAACAAATGCCATGCATGTGGCAGGCAGGTGGGCTATGCATTCAAATGCGAGGACTGTGACAAGGAGTTTTCCATGGTTCCGATTGGAAAGGTGCCTCCGGATGGGTTGGACAAGATGAAGACCATGGGGAAGTTCCAATACGCGCTTCAGGAGCAGAAATGCCCCAACTGCGGTTCCGTCAGGACTCATCCTATATCTGTGCCGAACGATTGATTCTGCTGTGCTATGGAATTTGTTCCTGGCGTCTTCATGATTTCATCGATTAGTTTTTCCATGTTTGCCGGCATGTCCATGGGCAGTGATTCAGGACTCTGGTTCTTGAACCAGGTGATCTGCCTTCTGGCGAACTGCCAGGTCTCAGTGATGATTCTTTCACGCATCCTTTCAAAGCTGATCATTCCGTCAAGATGCTCGGCTATGATCTTGTATCCAAGCGCCTGATGGGCCGTAGGCGAATTCAGCAGCCCTCGGGATATCATTGCTCTTGCCTCATCTATCCAGCCTGATTCAAGCATCCTGTCAGTGCGGAGTGAAATCCGTTGTTTCAGAAGATCCCTGTCCCACACAAGCGTCCTGGCAACGACATCATAGCGGAGCGATGGCTTGTCCTTCCAGGTTTTCTGTAGTTCGGTGATTGATTTCCCTGTCAGTTCAAAGACTTCCATGGCCCTTATGAGTTTCCGCCTGTGCTGTCTCCATCGCTGCAAATCCCGGGGATCCTTCTCTGCCATGATTCCCTTCAGCTTCTCAAAGCCTGCATCGTTGTCGAATTCAATATCGAGCCTTGTGCGGAGTTCCGCGTTCGAGGGCAGCGGATCGAGTCCGTGGAGCAGGGCCCTGATGTACATTCCTGTTCCGCCGGAGATGATCGGGAGATTGCCCCGGCTGCGGATTTCGCAGATCGCCTTGTCGGCAAGTTCGACATAGCGGAAAACATCGAGGCGTTCCGATATGTCAAAGACATCTATGAGATGATGCGGGATTGCATCTGTATCGCCTTTTCCGGGTTTTGCCGCGCCTATGTCCAGCCCTTTGTACAGCTGCATTGAGTCTGCGGACACTATTTCACCTGAAAGACGGCGGGCTATTTCGAGGGCAACCTCGCTTTTTCCACTGGCTGTAGGACCGGATATGATGATTATCTTCATGAATGAACGTCCAACATCCAACATTCAACTTTGAACATCGAATTTAAATTCATTCGAAGTTGGGAGTTCGAAGTTGAAAGTTCAGTGTTAATGCTTTTCACTTATCCGTGCCCCCGTTTCGAAAAATCGGCCGAGTGATCACTTAACCGGAGTCTGCGGTCTGACCCAGGACGAAATCACGAAGATGAAAACTCCTACGCATATTGCGCTGTCGGCGACGTTGAATGCAGGCCAGTGATGGGTGCCGACGTAGAAGTCAAGAAAATCAACAACGGAACCCCGCAGGATCCTGTCAAGCGAATTTCCAAGTATCCCACCGCAGATCAGCGAGATGGAGAGATATCTCTCCATCCATCCTTCGGTGAGTTTCCTGATATAGATTACGATCAGGGCGAGGACTGCTATGGATATCAACAGGAGCAGGAACCCTTTTCCCGCAAGAATGCCCCAGGCCGCGCCGGGATTTCTCACGTGGACGAGGTTGAAGAAGCCCGGGATGACCTTTATGGCCGACAGTACGAACTTTTCCGTAAGGATCTTGGTGGTCTGATCGAGAACAAGCACTACTGCGGAAACCGCCAGGCAGAGTTTCACTGGTACGGAGGAGACCTGATTGTTAAAAATCTGGTTCAACGGTTGAATTCAGGACGCAGCCCGTTGTTTTCTTCCCTGGCGGATTTGCACTTGATGCAGAAGCGGGCATAAGGTTTCGCTTCAAGTCTTTCCATGGCAATCTGGCATCCGCAGTCAAGGCATTTGCCGAAGTCGCCAGATACAAGCCTTTCAACCGCCTCGTCTATCATTTCCAGGACTTCAATTTCACTCGACATCATTTCAAGTTCCATTTCATGGAGGAAATTGTCGCTTCCGAAGTCGGCCATGTGGTTGGACATGCTGTTTGAAAGCTCACCGGATGAGCCAGGGGCTGTCAATGCCTCGCTTGAATGGAAGTTGATCTGCTTTTCGAACTGCCTTCTTGCTTCCATGAGCATGTCGTAGAGCTTCTTTTTCTGGCCTTTGAATGTCGGGAGCCTGGGTACAGGGGTGGCAGCCGCAAGAGGTTTGGCCATTGGGATTTTCTTCAGGCTTTTTGATGCCTTGGCGGAGGGATTTCTTGCTGCGGCTTTTACAGGCATGGCAGCCTTTTTTACAGTTTTCTTGATAGTCTTTGGGGCGGTTTTCTGTACCGCTTTCTTTACGGAAACCTGCTTTTTGGCTATAGGTTTCAATGAAACTTTTGACTTGGTTGTTTTCTTTGCTGCAGGTTTCTTGCTGGATTTGTTTTCAGCCATGGGTTACCCCTCTTTTTAAGTAAATGGAAATATTGTTTTATTCTTAAAAAAAACTTTCAAATTAGGCGCAAATATTAACATGTCTTTATGATTAGTCAAGAGGAATAGTAAACTTTAATTGGAATTATACCGTTGGGTTTGTCTTCTTGTGTTGGCAATTTACTTTTGCTTGCGACATGCTAGCTTTCACAGGTTCCATGCAAACATAACAGATGGGAGGCGGAAAATGATTTCATTGAATCGTATAGGAAATTGTATTTACGGATCGCCGGCAACCTGCCGGCATCTTAAGAGCCACCAAGTTGGTGGCGTTCCTTAAAGAGTCCCGGCGGTAGCCGGTTAAGGCCTTCTTGGTTCGTCATTCGATTGTTCGTAGTTCGGCTGTTCGATTGTTCAAGGATTTCACATGATTATCGATCTTCATACTCACAGTACTGCATCCGACGGGACCTGCACCCCGTCGCAGCTTCTTTCACTCGCCTCTGAAAAGGGACTTGGAGCTATCGCGCTCACAGACCATGATACCGTTTCCGGGCTTGATGAATTCCTCCGGGACTCCATTGAATATCCGGACATCAAGGTTGTTCCGGGGGTGGAGATCTCTGTCAAGCATTACGATTACTCGATCCATGTACTTGGACTTTTCATCGACTATAGGACGGATGCCCTCTTGAAAATGCTCAGCGAAGTTCGCAAAGGCAGGAATGCGAGGAATGACCTTATCGCCTTGAAGCTGAAAAAGCAGGGATACGACATATGCATCGAAGAGGTCAATGAACTTGCGGGTGGGGAATGTCCGGGAAGGCCTCATTTCGCTAGCATCCTGGTAAAAAAGGGTTATTTCGCGACAATGCAGGAGGCGTTCGACAAATGTCTCAAGAATGGAAGATCCGGATACTGCAAGCGCGAACTGCCAATGCCCGGGGATGCGATAGATGTCATACACGCGGCTGGGGGCTTGGCGATATGGGCCCATCCTATGAGTTTTTCTGATACCAGCCGGAAGACCATCAGCAAACTCATGAAATTCTTTGTCGGCAAGGGACTCGACGGGGTCGAAGCCTATTATCCCTTGTTCTCGAATGAGCAGAGCGCCATGCTGCTGGAGCTTGCGGAAAAACATGGCATAGCCGTTTCCGGCGGCAGTGATTTCCATGGCGTGAACATGAAGAATATCGAGCTTGGAACAGGGACTGGCACTCTGGCGGTTCCATTTTCAGTTTATGAGAAGCTTGTGGAATTCCATGAAAAAAAACGAATTTCTTGAAATAAGCGTTGTGTGTTTTCAGATTCAAGTATTATTTTTAGTCGTTCCCTGGAATTCATCACAAAAGATGTCAAATGCAGAAACAAGACAGAACATTGCTCTTTGATGAAAAGAAAATTGCCGGTGCCATAGACAAAGTAGCAAAGGCGATATGTTCCGATTTCAGCAAGGAGGAATTAAGCGAGATCGCTTTCCTTGGAATTCAGCTCAAAGGGCTTCCTTTTGCCAGGCGTATAATCGCATCCGTGAAGAAATCCACCAATATGGAGATACCGCTCGGCAGGCTCGACATCAGCATGTACCGCGACGACATAGGCATGCGGAAAACTCTTCCACAGATACATGAGACGGACATCCCTTTCGACATAAACAACAGGACTATCATACTTGTCGATGACGTGCTCCATACTGGCAGGACCATAAGGGCCGCACTCGATGCCATCACGGACTACGGCCGTCCAGCCATGATTAAGCTTGCAGTCCTCGTGGACCGTGGAATGAAGGAATTTCCGATCCAGGCTGACTATGTCGGGCAGACGCACCATGTTTCCGGCAAGGACCATGTGTCTGTCTCATGGAAGGAGTTTGAGGGCCGGGACGCTGTTTACCTGACGCAAAATAAGTAAGGGTACGAATATGACAACATGGACGAAAAAAGATTTGCTCGCTCTATACGACCTGACAGCCGACGAGATACAGCTGATCCTCGACACGGCTCTGGAATTCAAGAAGGTCTCCGAACGCAGGGTCAAGAAAGTGCCTGCGCTCCGGGGAAAGACGGTTGTCAATTTCTTTGTCGAGCCAAGCACCAGGACCAGGGCTTCATTCGAGCTTGCCGAACAGCGCCTCAGCGCCGACATCGTCAACATGTCTGCCTCGACAAGCAGTCTGAGCAAGGGCGAAACGCTTCTTGATACGGCCAAGAACATCGAGGCGCTCCAGGTGGATCTCATAGTAATGAGGCATTCCGCCGCAGGCGCCCACAAGCTGCTTGCGAAAAATCTCAGATGCGGAGTCATAAATGCCGGCGACGGCGCGCATGAGCACCCGACCCAGGCCCTCCTGGACATGTTCACGATCATCCAGAAGAAAGGCAGGCTTGAAGGGCTCAAGGTTGCGATTGTCGGCGACATCCTCCACAGCCGCGTCGCGAGAAGCAACATATGGGGGCTCATCAAGCTTGGAGCCAAAGTCTCGATAGGCGGGCCGGCTACGCTTGTCCCGAAGGAATTCAGGAAGATCGGGGTCAGGGTCTGCGACAACCTCAAGGATACGATCGAGGATGCGGATGTGGTGAACCTCCTCAGGATCCAGCATGAACGCCAGAGGGAATCCTTCTTTCCCAGCGTCAGCGAATATGCGAATATTTTCGGATTGAACCGTGAAACCATAAAATATCTCAAGCCGGACGCGCTCGTGATGCATCCTGGGCCGATCAACCGCGGAGTCGAGGTCGAGGCTTCCATTGCTGACGGTCCGCAGTCGGTCATCCTTGAACAGGTCACAAACGGATTGGCGGTCAGAATGGCAGTCCTTTATCTGGTTGCAGGATGCCTTGAGAAGTGAGGTGGAAGTTCGGGAGTTCGAAAATGCGTAAGTCCGAAAGTGGTGAAATGAAACCAATGAACCAAATATACCCAATGAAACTAATGGAACTCATATCATGAAAACCAGCTATATCCTGAAAAACGGCAGAGTGATAGACCCCTCACGCGGAATCGACCGCAAAATGGATATCGGACTCAGGGATGGGAAAATAGTAAATCCATCCAGGATCAAGGACGCTGAAGTTATTGATCTCAAAGGGTTGGTTGTCGCGCCTGGATTTATAGACATGCATGTGCATCTGCGCCAGCCAGGTAAGACAGACAGCGAAACTGTCAAGACCGGCACAAGGGCCGCGGCTGCAGGCGGTTTCACCAAGGTTGTTGCGATGCCCAACACCAGTCCTCCGACAGACAATCCCGGCACGATCGAGCTGGTAAAGAGAATCGCAAAGGACGAGGGCGTCGTCAAAGTCCTTCTCTGCGGATGCATATCGAAGAACCAGGAAGGAAAGGAAATGACAGGCATCGGCAGTTTGAAGAAGGCCGGTGTGGTAGCACTGACAGACGATGGGAAATGTGTCCAGAACCATGAACTGATGCGGCATGTCCTCGAGTATTCCAAGTCTTTCGGCCTTCCGATTCTCGACCATTGCGAGGACGAGAAGCTCGGCAGCGGCGGCATGATGCATGAAGGCACATGGTCAGTGCTCCTGGGACTCAGGGGGATACCTGCGGCTTCAGAGGAGATCATGGTCGCGCGTGACATAATCCTCGCGGAAATGATTGACTGGAAGATCCATTTTCAGCACATAAGCACTTCCGGAAGCGTGAGGATGATAAAGGATGCCAAAAAACGCGGTGTCAAAGTTACGGCGGAAGTCACCCCCCATCACATCGCCCTCACAGACGAGGAAATAAAGCATTTCGACACTAATTACAAGATGAACCCGCCTCTGCGTTCAGAACAGCACCGCAGGTCCCTGATCGACGGGCTGAAGGATGGCACAATCACTGTTATTGCGACGGATCACGCACCGCACACGGAAACGGATAAGCTCGTCGAGTTCGACTATGCGCCGTTTGGAATCGTCGGACTTGAAACGGCTGTTTCAGTATGCATGACAGAGCTTTATCATAAAAAACATCTTACGCTTTCAAAACTCATTTCGAAGTTCACCGTCGGTCCGGCGGAAATCCTCGGCCTCAAGACTGGACTCGCCGAAGGATCAACCGCCGATATAACGATCATAGATCCAGATCTCAAGCATAAGATAGATGCCAGCACATTCTTCACTAAATCCAGGAATACCCCCTTCGACGGATGCGAAGTCCGCGGAAAATCGATGGCAACGATAGTCGATGGGAATATCATCTACAGCCTTCTGGATGGGATAAAAGGGATGATTTAGTATCATGTGCCAATGATAATCCAATACTAAACAGCCCTTGCGACGAGCCACGAAAACCAGAAAATAGCCGTCCGCGTAATTTCCCAGTTCGGCGAAGAATCCACAAAGGTATTGGAAATTTGAACTATGCTGATTATAGTTGACACATGCATGATAGTTGCTTTGATTAAAATTTAAGGAATATTTCATGAAGTTACAGCCGACTACTTGGAGCATTGTTTTGGTGGGATGGTGGAATCCTGCTATTCTTTCACCTGCCGGAATTTCCAAGCATATATTTAAACTTCCTCAAGATGAAAAGATCCAAGTGGCAATCCCTCTAGATGGGATATCAGCATATATCGTGTCAAATCCAAACGAAACGCTGGATGTCCATGTTGAGAAAGAACGTCTTCAAATTGATATTAAAAAATGTAATTATGATTCACTGGCAGAAGGGATGCAGGCAGCTTTAAACGCATTAGAAGTTTTGCCCATTACCCCTATCAAAGCAATCGGCTACAACTTGATATTTACCGCGCCATCTTCATGCGCAGAATTGATTGCTGTTACTGAATGTCCTCTTGACACGCAAATATCAGATATGGGTCTTAAAATCATAGGTCGGTCATTTAGTCGTTCTATTACATTTGGTGATGGACAGGTTAATTTTTCAGTTTCTGGTCAGCCCGAAAAATTTCATGTGAATTGTAATTTTCATCTTGGAACACAAGATCAGGAAAAGGCAAAAACATGGCTAAGGACTCCTGTCGCGGTTATACGTGAGAAAGTTCGAAATATTGGAAGTATTCTTAAAGTTCAATTAGAGGAGACACAAAATGACGGAAGCAACGCTCCAAAGCCCATTGCCTGACACATCTTCGACTCAAACCAAAAGTAGAATGACGGAAGCAACTATCAAGAATTTTGGATTTAGAGATTCTACAACACCTGTAAGGATACAGGCAAGGACTGTTACCTCATCCAAAATGGAAGGTAGGGCTACCTTGCGATATTCACCTCGTGAACCTGTTATGTGTGACACATCAACTGAAACTTGAGGCTTACCCGTTATGCCATCGCATTGGACATACGGAAACCTCATATCAGGTGGAGATTTGATGCAGGGGGATATTATTCGACCCACCGCTGGTATCCGTAAGATATTAGAAGATGCCCATAGACATTTCCTTGACTCGAAGTATACCTCTTTCATTATTCTGACACAGTCTTGTGACTTAGTTCAACGGAAAGAACAACCTTGCAAAGCCAGATATATTAATCTAGCTGTTGTTAGACCTATTGATGATGTTTTAATTTCATTCTTGGAAGCTGAATGCGATTCTGTTAAGATTGGAGAAACCTATATAGATGGTTTATTTATAGCAGAGAGTAAAAACCGCGCGAAAAACTTGCTTTCAAGAATCATCAATCAAAATGAACATGGTCTTGGTCTTTTCTATCTTCATGAAGATGCAGATGTTGGAATTGCGGAACCATCGGTTGCAATGCTTCAAGTTAGCATTGCCTTACGTCGAGAACATTATAGCGAACTTGTTTCTTCAAGGGTAGGTCGATTAGATCCTGTCTTTCAAAGTCGGCTGGGATGGATTATAGGAAATCTATATTCCAGGGTGGCTACTCGTGATTGGGATGAAAAAGGCAGGAAAAGACTTACAGAACGAATTTTAGCATCAGAGGGGAGCGGCAAAGCTCCTTTTTGGATTTCTCAAACAACGGTCTCAAATGCTCAAACAAAAAACTTAAATGTTCAGGGAATGACAATTGAACAAATTATCGAAGAAATTAAAAAGCATGAGCCACAGCCTTTAAAAGAAATCGCCATAGACCGGGTATTGAAAATAATAAAGGATATTTCTCCATTAATACCTCAAGAAGAGATAGATAAAATCGGAAATAGACTTGCAAATGATCAAAATTTTTCTTCTTCATTTAAAGCAACTTGAGTTATATGTTGTTTGGGATATTGCGTACTCAGGATATTCTTTTAATGATTGAAGGGAACTAATAAAATGTCGGAGAATATTCTTATGAGTAGCAGAGTATGGCTTGAAATAAATTTGAAGGTGCTGAAGGAGAACTTCAGGAACATCCGGAAGACCGTCAGTCCCTGCGGAGTTATTTCAGTCCTCAAGGCGAATGCATACGGACTCGGGGTCAGTGACATCGCAAAGACTCTCGCTGACGCCGGCACATCCTGGATCGGGGTTGCCGAACTGAACGAGGCGTTGATGCTCAAGGACATCAAGCTGCCGGTGCAGATAATCGGAAGCGTACTTCCCGACGAAATTCCGGAAGCTGTTAACAACAGCTTCATCCTTCCCATAACCGATCTGGAAATCGCAGAACTCATCAGCAAGGAGGCGGTCAGGCAGAAGAAAAAAGCTGAATGCCAGTTCCTGATAGATACTGGAATGGGACGTCTTGGAATTCTCGACTCAGAGGCGTTCGATGTCATTGCCAGGGCGATAAAATTTCCAAACATGGTCTTCTCAGGCATATATTCCCATTTCCCGATGGCCTACATGACAGGCGGTGAATATACGCTGGAGCAGGTATTCAAATTCACGAAGCTTCTCGACCAGCTCAAGTCGGAAGGGATAACCTTTGACAAGATCCATATGGCGAACAGCGACGCGATAAATAATTTTCCTGTCACATACCAGCCGCCTTTCAATTATGTCAGGACCGGCATCAACCTGCATGGTTCCTTTGATTCGCAGGGCCAGCGCGTGCTGAATCTCAAATCCATCCTGACGCTCAAGACCCGCCTTGTATCCATCAGGGATCTTCCAGCTGGAACAAGCATCAGCTATGGCGGTACCTACAAGCTGCCCAAGGATATGAAGGTGGGGATCGTTTCAGCCGGGTATGCCGACGGCCTTCCGCTTGCACTTTCAAACCGCGGCTACGTATTGATCAGGGGCAAGCCGTGCCATGTGCTTGGCCGCGTGACCATGGACTACACGATCGTGTCACTCGATCAGCTTCACGATGCCCAGCGCGGCGATGAAGTCGTCTGCCTGGGGGGGGGAGGACCTCTGGCGATAACTGTAGAAAACTGGGCGCAGCTGAAAAGCACGCATCCCTACGAGATAATCTGCTCGTTTGGTTCCCGCGTCAAACGCGTCTGCGTATAATTTTCCGAAGGGAAAATTATTATCTTGACAAGTTTGTCGATAGGGATATCTTCATGGTGTAATCGGTTATGTTGGAGTCCAGGCTTTAGCTTGTGTATTCTCCGCGTTGTTGAAACCTGTAAACTCTTTTTACATTAGGGTGTCCGCAATGAAAAACATGCAGGCTGGATATTTGAAGGCACATTTCTCCGATGTCATGGATCTTGTCTGCAAAGGCGAGAAGATCACTGTAAACTATGGAAGACGCAAGGAGAAGCTTGCGGTTATCGTCCCTTATTCCGAATACAGTGGCGCTAAGAAACGTTCTATCGGGATAAAGGAGAAACATGCAGCATACAGGATTAAGGACAACTTCAAGATCTCCGACAAGGAGCTTCTGGATTCATGAACTGCCTTCTGGACACCCACACGCTTCTCTGGTCAGCATTGGATACCGGAAAATTGAGCGTAGCTGCGAAATCCGCAATTCTTGACACAGGCGTGGTGAGCATTTTCAACTCGAAAAACTAAATTGAAAATAAATAATTATGATGGACATGCATTCGACACAGAAAGTTCATCTGGACGGACGTCCGATGAGCGAAGACGAGGTACGCAGAGGGCTCAAAGTCAGCACCTGGGCCGGTTTCTTCGGCATGGCATGGTGCGCCATAACCATGGGGGTCCCTCTTACCATGCTCATGGAATGCCTCACCGGAAGCGGAGTCCTCATAGGCCTTGTCGTTACGATCCAGCAGCTCACCATGCTGGTCCAGATCCCCTCGGCTCTTTTTTTCGAGAGGCTCCAGAGCCGCAGGAAGCTATGGGGCGTGCTTGCCATAATACACAGGTTCCTCTGGTTTATACCCGCATTCATTCCATTGCTCTTCTTCGACACTCCTTCAGTCGCAGTCACAATCATCTTGATTGGGATTGCACTCAGCGCACTCCTCGCCCAGATATGCGGTCCCATGTGGCAGAGCTGGATGGCGGAACTGGTACCCGCCAGGATAAGCGGACGCTTCTGGGGAATAAGGCAGAGCCTGGTTACGATCTCGTTCCTGATTGCGACGGCACTGTCCGGTTGGATACTTGACTTGTTTCCGGATCCGCGCAATCCAGGAGGAAGCTATGTCGGTTTCGCGATTGTCTTCACTATTGCCTCGCTCCTTGGGATACTTGACATTTCCATACACATGTTCGTGCCCGAGCCCAAGCCCGGCCTCTACCAGAAACATCAGAGCCTGTCCGGTCTGATAGACAGAATTCTCGCCCCCCTTAAAATAGATGATTTCAGATGGATGACTATTTCGATATCCCTCTGGTATCTCGCCTGCGGCATCGTAGGTTCGTTTGGAATTGTGTACCTGAAAAGGGAGTTCAACTTCTCGTACACCGGGCTTTCCATGCTTGCTGTAAGCGCCTCCCTCGGTCCTGTGTTGTTCGGCATACTGAACGGATACTTGATCGACAAGATAGGAGCTAGGGCATTCACTTCAATAATCATGTTTTTAGCGCCAATGCTGGGGCTGGCATGGTTCTTCCTGGCGCATACGAACATAAGCATCCTCGGATTTACCATGTCTGAGCCGCTTGTCCTTCTTCTCATCGTGAACTTCCTAGGTGGCGCCCTGGGCGGCGGTGTCGGTATTGCGCAGCTGCACATGATCAACATTCTCTCTCCCAAGAATGGACGCGGCATGGCCATAGCCGTGCATTGGACTGTTGTCGGACTGATGGCTGCCGCAGGACCGCTGATCGGAGGAATGGTTATGGACTACATGACCAAGACCCCTAGTGGAATAACGCTATTCACCGGAATGGAGTTCTCGTATATGCACATGCTCATACTCATCTATATGACGGTGATTTCATTCATAGCCGCCCCTCTGATGCTCAAACTCAAGGTCAGGGCGGGGGATCTCCCGCTCAGGGAAGTCTTTGGCAGCATAAAGGTCGGAAATCCCATGCGCGGAATAAGTGTTGTTTCGGATATCTACCAGACAGCCCTTGGTTTCTCACATGAAAATATCGATGACCGCGAGAAGAAACACAAGGAGCATTGAAAATAAATTCGAAATTCGAATATCGAAATTAGAAACAAAATGTAAATTCTTGAAATTTCGAATGTTTGAAATATTATTTTGAAAATTGAATCTATTTTGGAATTGTTTCGGATTTCGAATTTCGTGCTTCGGATTTGATATAAGGACATTGACACCATGATCATAAAATTTGATGAGGAATATTTCATGCGCAAGGCCCTTTACCAGGCCGAAATAGCCGCAGAGGACAAGGAAGTTCCGGTTGGTGCCATAGCGGTTCACAACAACCATGTGATCGCCAGCTCATACAATCAGGTTGAGAAGCTCAAGGATGCCACCGCCCACGCTGAGATGCTCGTAATCACACAGGCGGAATATGCCGTAGGCGACTGGAGGCTGGATGAAGTCGACATCTATGTCACCAAGGAGCCCTGCGCGATGTGCGCCGGCGCGATGGTGAACGCCAGGGTGCGGAGCGTTATCTTTGGAATGCACGATCCGCGCTGCGGTGCCGCATGTTCGGCCATGAAGATCACTTCCTTCCCGGGCATGCTCCACAAGGTGAAGGTCAAGGGCGGAGTCCTCGAAACCGAATGCTCCGAGATAATGAAGAAGTTCTTCCGCGAAGTCCGCAAGACGAAAAGCAAACCACAGAAGATCGATGAATGAAGGGCGTTTGCGCTCGGAGAGCGCAAGCTACTGGAATTATTTGACTTCGGCCAGGATTTCACGGAGTCTCGCGACGAGGGTGTCGGTGTTGTCCTTGTTCATCGCGCTTATCGGAATGATATCGACGCCCTTGATCTTCCTTTTCAGAGTCCTGAGGTTCTTCGCAGCCTCAGGCAGATCCATCTTGTTCGCTGCAATTATCGCCTTTCTCTTTGAAAGCCCCTTCATGTAGAGCTCAAGCTCCTTCTGCAGGGTCGTAAAATCGTCAAAAGGCTTCTTTCCTTCAACGCTTGCCATGTCAAGGACGTAGATGAGCACCTTCGTCCTTTCAATGTGCTTGAGGAATTCGTGGCCGAGTCCGATGTTCATATGGGCGCCGTCGATGAGGCCGGGTATGTCCGCGACTGTCAGCTTGTGGAAATCTGGGAAACTGACAACTCCCACCATGGGATGGAGCGTCGTGAACGGGTAGGGCGCAACCTTCGGCATTGCATGGGAGATAGCCCTTAGGAGAGTTGATTTTCCGGCGTTCGGGAATCCGACAAGACCCGCGTCGGCGATCGTCTTAAGTTCAAGCTCGATCTCCAGTTCCTCGCCGGGTTTGCCGGATTCGCGCTGCCTCGGAGCCTTGTTGTAGTTGCTCAGATAGCTCGCATTGCCTCTGCCGCCCCTGCCGCCATGTACAATTGTGAAGGTTGTGTTCTGCCCGTCGAGATCAACGATCACCTTGCCGGTCTTTACATCCCGTACTACCGTGCCGCGGGGGACTTTCAGGACGAGATCCTGTCCTCTTCTGCCGTGCTGGTCCTTGCCTTTGCCGTTGACGCCGTTCTCTGCGGGAAAATGCCTGTTGTAGACATAGTCGACCAGAGTCTGCTCGTTCTCATTGGCAAGAAGGATGACATCGCCGCCCGGACCGCCGTTTCCGCCGTTGGGTCCGCCCATGGGACGATATTTCTCCCTGCAGAAACTGCAGCATCCGCCGCCGCCGGTTCCACCTTTGACCTTGATTGTAGCCTTGTCGACAAACATTTTTCCAACTCCTGAATTAGGACTGTATTCATTTGAAATTTATTTTTCAAAATCAGTCCGGATTAATAATATGGTTAATTTCTGTTTCTCTATTAAGTTAAGCTCTTCTGAGGTCAGAAGTTTTTTACTCTGTTCGGATATACTCTGCCCTTCCTTTGGAAATTGTCCAGATATTTCCAGGATCTGGGCGTCCTTCTTGTAAACATAGCTAAGTCCTTCGATCTCGTTAAGTTCGGATAGGCTATTAAATTCAACTGGAGATTTGAAGGAATGACGGTATTCAAAGTATGATCCCGGCTTGCCCAGGAAGATAAAATTCTTTTCATTATCAGTTCCGGCTATCCTGTATTTCACAAGACCGGTCTTCCCCTTTTCCGGATGCTCATCTCCAATGGTGCAGAATCCATTGAACTCAAATGAAACCTTGTTGCCTTTCGCATATTCTGGAAGCTTCGGGTCTCCAACAATGCAAATCCTCCCGTACGGCTGAAGGCTGACTTTCTCGGCAGGAAGAATAATCCTCTGCCATTCATTTGGTTTTAGATCAACGGCGAGAAAATGATATACTTTTTTATTTTCAAGATAAAACTGAAGAGTTACCTTTTTAACGGAGGTTGCGCTTCTCGGATACACCCAGAAACTGAAGTTCCTGTAGCTCCCCGGACAATTGGCATAGTGGAGATTCTCCCCCTCGCAAGGGAAAGACTTCCCTTCCGGATAGGATATTTCCACATAATTACTCTTCCCTTCGTAAGGAACGATGTTTTTAATCCCGTCAATGTCGCTTTTTGTAGCATCACCTATTTTTAACGAACAGTTCTGGCTGAATCCTCCATAAACCCTGTCCTTGTTCCAAATGCTGTTCCTTATGACAGCACCAAGGTCATCACGATTCTTTGACACTGATACGACTCCTTTCGAAAAGACCGCTTTATCTCTTTTCGGCAGGACAGGTGAAGCAACCAAAGTTCCGGTCTTGTCTTCCACCCCGTCACAAACAAGCCTTAGCGTGACCGAACCGTCAAGTATCATGCCTGTCTCATAAATACCTCCGGAAATATCGATCTTCTTTGTTTCAACGCTGATTTTTTCGATGTCGGGGTATGAATTTGCAAGCTTCTCGGGGATAATCCCCTTTATGACGACCAGCTTTGTTTTGCCCGTCCAAGGCACTGGGAGCGCAAGTTCCGCCTCCTGTCCCTTATCCTCATAGAGGGCTGAGATGTGAACTGTAGCGATCCCGTCCAAATTGCTGACAGCCTGCCATGAAGTGGTGCTCCGATTAATGAAGCTGTTCCTGTTTTTCAGAACGAGATTTGACGGAATTACAACGGGATTCCCTTCAAAGAGCTGTTTCAGGCGCAATACGGCAAAGTATGTTTCGTAGGGTTCGCCAGTTACCGGGTCGAAGAATTTTTCTCCGGAAAGCATGTCCACGTAGTCGGAGTTCCTACATCCCTCATTGAACCTATACAGAAGATGGAGCTGGACAAATCCGCACATGCTCATCCGCTGGCGCATGTCCCCGAAGCACTTTTCCGCTACATCCGCAAGTCTTCTGTTATTTCCGGTATTCCCACCTTCGCAAGGAACATGCTCCGGACTGGCGGATTTTTTCAGTTTCAGGTTCTCAAAAGCTAAAAGGCAGTCGCCGACGTTCCTTATCTCAAGCACATTCCCGTGCTCCTCGATACATGATGCCGGAATAATCCCAGTGACAGTAAGCCTGCTGCCATTGAAAGTACTTTTCAGAATGGATT
>JBAQUG010000399.1:0-12258 GCA_049297395.1 Victivallales bacterium
AAGCTAAACGAGAAATGAATTTCTCTGAACAAGGCGGTAATAAATTTCCGCACTCCATGTGATTCGCTTCGCTCATCAATAAAACATTCGAAGCCGGAACAATCAATCATTTCTTCGATTCTTAACGACCATGGTCTGGCAGCGAGCGGAGCGAGGTTGCCAGCACCAAATTTGTTATAGGGATTTATCTTTATAAACTCTTATATACCAAAACAAAGGCATTGAAAAAGATACTGTGATGAATAGAGATATTACCCACAAAAACTTTTCAAATCTATCAACGCTTTTTGTTTTTAGTATAATTATTATTGCTCCAAGAATATATATCGGTATCCCATAGAATATTATTGTTGTTATTCCAGAGTTAAGCAATGGCGTTAAGTCCAATCTCAATATAAAGGCAATGGTTATTAAAATAAATGTAACAATCCAATATATCACCGGTAACCATGCGAATATTCCTAATAGAATCTTTTTATGATTTGTCATATTATTCTTTCACTATAACGTCCAAGGCCTACCGAACGGTACCCCGTTCGGTGAGGCCGCCTAGTTAGTTTTCAAGTATCCTTAATAAAACATGGGATATGGCATAAACTATTAATAGTGGAAAACTTAATATAATACCAGCGATGGCGTGTCTTCTGATTATTTTCTCTTTGGATTTTCTGCTCATTATTTCTGAAATAAATGCAAGTCCTGATGAAACTAGGAGAGTTGAGCAAAATGTAATGGCAAATATATTTAAAAAGGTCTTTTTCTGTATATCATTTAAATTGTCAATTGGATAGAGCACTCGTGTAAAGATGGTTGCCAATATGCATAGGCATACTGGAATAACCCATGAACTAATAGCTATTACATTTAGTTTTTGTTTATTCATATTTCAGTAAAACTAACTGTTATTCTACGCGACTGCGTTTTATCGGGAAACCGGTTAAACATTTATTAAGAAATTCCACAAAACCAACAATAATTCTTGAAAGATCACGTTATCTAATATAAAATAGACTAACAAAACATGCTAATAAAACAGGAAACTGCGCTTTTGCAGGTTATTATCAATGTTATACGCAACTGCGTATAACTTTGGTAAACCACTTATTAATATAAGCGTTTAAACATGAAAGGCAAGACACCATGGACACTTATTGCGCGAAGCTGATGGACTATGAAAAGTATCTGGTTACCAACAGGTTAGTTCCAAAGGACAAGGCCGGCTACTATGTCAACTGGGCGGACAAATTCCTTCACGGCATCAATTATAAGGAGGAAGGGATAAATCAGAGCAGTTTTATCAGTTTTGTTAATTTGATGCAGAGGGATAATAGGTATGCCGACTGGCAGGTTAGGCAGGCGGAAAATGCCGTCATGATGTATATAGGGAACTTCCTGAAGATCAATCTGAACCCCAAGACGCCAACAAAGTCACCCGTCGAAACGAAAGATCCCATGCTGTCCTGGCAGGGTGCGATATTGAAGGTGAAGGACTGTCTACGGCTCAGGCATTATTCATATCACACGGAGAAAACCTATCTTGACTGGATAGAGAGGTTCAGGGATTATACCGGCAAGGGAAGCGCAGATGCAGTATCAGACGAGGATGTGAGGAACTTCATGACATATCTTGCGGTGAATCAGCATGTGGCGGCGTCGACCCAGAACCAGGGGTTCAATGCAATCCTGTTTTTCTTCAGGCATGCACTGGAGAGGGAGATGGGGGACATGAAGGCGAATGTCAGGGCGAAGAGACCGCTGAGGCTTCCTATCGTCTTCAGCACCGAGGAAGTTGCAAAAATAATATCGAATCTTGAAGGGACGCCTGCGCTGATGGTGAAGCTGATGTACGGATGCGGGCTGAGGCTGAATGAGTGCATGCGGCTCAGGGTCAACAGCATTGATCTGGAAAGAGGTCTTTTGCATATAAGGGCCGCAAAAGGGGACAAGGACAGGATGGTGCCTATGCCGGTGTCGCTGAAAGAAGATTTGAAGAAGCATCTGGAGAGGTTGAAGGAGCTTCACGGAAAGGACACATCGCAGGGATACGGGCAGGTACACATGCCGGAGGCATTGGATCGCAAATATCCGAATGCGTCAAGCGAATTCGGCTGGCAGTGGTTTTTCCCCATGGCGAAGCTTTCCGTGGATCCCCGTTCGGGCAGGGTGATGAGGCATCATTTGCTGGACAGGGCATTTCAGGATATTGTAAGAAAAGCGATTGATAAGGCCGGGGTGAACAAGCACGGGACATGTCATTCATTTCGTCACAGCTATGCGACGCATCTGCTTGAGAACGGGACGGATATAAAGGTCATACAGGAGCTGCTCGGGCACTCGAGTATTGAGACCACGATGATCTACACGCATGTAGCGCAGAAGAAGCTGGCAGTGGTGGAAAGCCCGCTGGACAGGCTGGGGAGTGAGTAGTCGTCGGGAGTCGGGAGTCTAGGAATAGAAACGGAATGTCGGTGAACTGGAGAAGCGACGACTTTGAATGTGGGATAGATACCGATGGCGTTCCTGAGGGATGAACAATCGAATGACGAAGCTGAGTATGCCAGTTTCGCCGAAACTGGCTCGGAGGCGTCCCGAGGCTATTTATGCGATCGGGACGCCATACTTACTGCTTCCCCGTCCATCCCTTGATTTTCTTGTCCGTACGCCATAGGCGCACAAGTCGCGGACAAGGAATACAGATCTCGTCTGGGACAGACGACACTACATCAATAAAGAAAATCACAGGCTGGAAGCCTGTACCACATTCTTTACTGCCGGCGGGACACCAGAGCTCCGTGCTAACTTCGTAATTCGAATGTTCGATTGTCAGCCAGGCAGCACCTTATTTTTCCTGGACCGATATCCTGACTTTGAACTCGCAGGTCTCATCTGGCTGGAGGAGCTTGAGCGACCTGAACTTGTTCTTTTCGGCGGTCTGGCCTTCGACATGGCAGTTCGCGGGCTCTAGTCCGACGACATATGCGCCTTCGCCGGTCATCTTCCATTGCGTGAAGAATGGGAGTTCCTTCTTCCTGTAGGCGACTTCGAAATCAAGTCCGAGCTTGGCATTTGAAAGCGTGCATCTGGCGAATCCGTCCTTGTCGGCGGGGATGTCGTGATAGAAGCACTGTTCCTTGTAGTTCTTCACCGGCGCATCGAACTTATGCCATTCCTTGATACCCTTGGCGGCAACTTCATCTCTTGGCACAACGGTGTGCTTCTTAGCCTTGACCACGGAGTTCTCCGATAGCATCGGGAAACCGATGTTGATATGGTAGAGGAGCATGAGAGGCGAGGGGGTGAATCCTTCGTTCCTGACCACGTCGGTGATTTCAAAGGTATTCGAACCGAGAGAAGTCGAAATGGTACGTTCCAGGAGGATATTTTCCCCGAACATCCTGGATTCCCTGACTTCGCCGGAGATTGAAAGAATGTATTTCCCGTTCACCCATTCCCTGCGGCAGACGATATTTCCCGCCGGGGTGTTTGAGAGAAGTCCGTGCAATGAAAGTTTTTCGACAGGATCCGGAGCGCCTGCGCTGAGCATTCCGCAGCCTGTGAGGAGTCCGCCGCCCCAGTTCCTCAGCCAGCCCAATGGTGATGGATCGTAATAGGAAGGATGGCAGTGATCGTTCGGCGTTATGAATGAAAGCGCGATCCCCTTGTAGCTCGCGTGCTGGATGTCCATCCCGCGTTCGGGAACGACGGTGAAGGAGAGTCCGCTTCCGGTATAGACTTCCGCGATCCTCGTTCCACGGCCCTTGCCGTCGGACAGTACGGATTCCCTGATTCCGGCGATCTGGCCGGGTGAGCCGGCAAGTTTTTTAAGCTCGCTCCTTGATAATTTTGAAAAGTCCATGATTTCCTCCTGGGCTGATTATTGATATAAGGAGAAAATATATTGGAAAGAAATAAGATGCAAACAAAGTTAAAAAAAAGCCTGCCGGTTAGGGCAGGCTTGAATTTCATAGAAACTGATAACTGATTATCTGTCCCTGCTGAAGCTGCGGCGTTCTCCACCTCCGCCTCCACCTTCAGTCTTTTCACGGGCTTCGTTGACTCTCAGGCTGCGGCCACTGAAATCCTTGCCGTTGGTGCCATCGATCGCCTTGAGCGCGGCATCATCGTCCATCTCAACAAAACAGAATCCGCGTGATCTGCCGGTTTCCTTGTCCTTGATGATTTTGACCGAGTTTACGGTTCCGAACTCTGAATACATCGCGCGGACTTCCTCTTCCGTTGCCGTGAAGGGAAGATTTCCTACATAGAGGACCTTCATCTTTCATTTCTCCATTAACTAATTGACTTTTATATATCCCCGGCATTGTTCACTTCATTCGCCTTGACCAGTTTTTCCGGTCGGCTGAGCCGTGAAAAAAACTGAGAATATATCTAAAAGCCTGTACTATAAGAGGTCAAGGCGTTATTTCAATCACTTTTCTTCAAATAAAATGCAAATTCAATATGAATTAGGACAAGACGGGGTATTTTAACGGAATTTTTTATCTGAATTCCGAGGTTGTTTTCAATGCCATTATGCAGACATTTTGTGCTTGGGAATGGCAAGTTCAGGTGTGTTATAAGTTTCAGGAAGGATTATAAGAGCCCCCATATAACCACCTATCTTCCAAATTCCGGCAATAACGAGGATACGCGGAACCTTGCCTTGAAGGATCTTGACCTGCCCATAGCAGGGGATCCTGATTTCATCAAGTCCACGGAAAGCGTCTTTCCAGGGAGGCATATCAAGATAAACCTGGAACTGCCCGGAAAAGGACATCTCTCCTGGGAGCTGTGGGTCAACGAAGGCGACCAGCTTCTGTTCTTCAAGAACTCAGCCGGAAAGAATTATTCACTGAGGTGCGACCGCGACAAGTCGACGTTCAGGCAGGCGCTTCCTTTTTTCGGGAACCCTCCCGCCAAATTCCCGCAGAAATATGACTGCCCGACCGTCACCATGCAGGATGCCGAACTTGCAGCGATCACAAATACGCTGCCTGCCGTCTTTACAGCGGTGATACGCGAGGATGGAAGGTTTCCAGCCGGCACACACAACGCACATGGAGGCGCCTGGATACGCGACGGCGTGATGTCCGCCGCAGGCTGGGCCTATGCCGACTACGCCTCGACCGAGAAGCTTCTGGAATACCTTTTCCTGAACGTCCCGCCGAAGGAGGGGCAGCTTGAGGAATACGGAATGATGGTATGGGGCGTCTACCAGTACTGGTGCCATTCGGGGAACGACGCATTCGTCGCGAAGTTCGCGGACCGTCTCAGGGAATTCGCATGGAAGCCTTTCGCAAGCCTGGGCAACGGGAGCCTCATTTCCAACGTCGAGGGCTACTGGGGACGCGCCTGTCTCGGGCCGGGCTATTCCTTCTCCCAGAACTGCTGGTCTGTCCACGGCGTCGACTGCTATTTGAAGATGTCCGAGCATTTCAGATGGCATGACGATTTCGATGTGCTCAGGGAGAAAAGGGATATGCTGCACAGCTGCCTCTTCGATTTCAGGTTCAAGCGGGACGGGCATTTCGTCAAAAGACTTTTCCCGGATTTCAGCGTACAGGATCAGGTTCCGGTTGAAAGATATCCCTCCATGGGTATCCACTCATATAACAACGAATACGCGAAGCCGGAAGATTTCCTCAAGGGGCATGGCCTGCTCAATCCCGACACGCAGACTAGCGCATGCTGGCTCTGGGGGCTTGTCCCCCCCGACATGAAGGAGTCCGTCGCCACTGGAAACGAGATATGGAAGCTCTGGAACCAGGCCTGGGATTTCGGCGGGCTGGAAAGATATAATGTTACGAGCGACTGCGACAGGGAGGTGGCCGGACCATGGTTCCTCGCATCGTTCATGATGGCGCGCGCCTACATGATGCAGAATGAATATCTGCGGGTTTCGCAGATAATCGAGTGGGGCAAGAAGGAGTTCAATGGTTCTGGATGGAGCGAACGGATATCCCGGTCCCACTCCCCTGCGGATCCGAAGCGATATGTGCACGAGGTGCTGAACTGGCCTGCGGGCGAATGGCTGATGATGGTCTACAGGGAGGGCGCGGGCATACTGCCTACGGAAGACGGGCTCCGCATGGCCCCGCATCTGCCGAGGAAATTTGCAGGGTTGAAGATCCGGAACTACAAATACCGCGGCTGCATATATAATCTGAACTATGCCGGTGCCGGCAGCGAAGTCCGCAGGATAACTTTCAATGGCAGGCAGCTCAGCTCCAACCTCCTACCCCTTGAAAACGGGGACGTCGAAGTCCTGATGAAGAACTGATGTAAATATTCACGGAAGGGGGCACTTCAGTGAATATTTATGCTGGCAATGGATTTTAATTCGTGTATATTCTGGCCTTTTCATTATTTTCCCGGAAGAGGGACGGATGACAAATTTCATATACAGTTTCAAAGGCAAGGGCCTTGGCGAGCAGGGCAATGACAATGATGGCGGCACCGGAGCGTCCTTCTGGATAATCCTGGTGATCGTCACGATTGTCATGATCGCTCTGGTGTTCATCTTTAAAAGCGCCAACACCGCCAGCGCGCCGGCAGCTCCGGAAAAGGAGATGAAGACGGAGGGCAAGGCGGAAAAGGCCGCGAAACCCACCATGCCTGCCATTGCGCCCGGCAAGAAGATTTCGATGAAGAATCCTGTTGAGTACAAGGCTCTGTCAGATGACTGCGCGAAGGCCGAGGAAATGCTGAAGAGTGAACTTGTAGTGCAGGCCAGGGATGCGGCGATGAAGATCCTGAAGTCGGGGGTCGAGGAGGATGATCCGGTCTGGAAAAGGACCGTCGCCGTGCTTAACAAGGCCAATATGGATATTTTCACCTCGAACATCATGTGCCCTGAAAAGGAGACCTATTCCATACGGAAGAACGACAACCTGATCAAGATTGCAACCGACTTCAATACCACCATCGAAGCAGTCATGAAAAGCAACGGGCTCAATCCGGCGAATCCGGTGATACAGGCTGGCAGGACGCTGAAGATTTTTAAGGGGAATTGGACGCTGAAAATTAGTAAAAAACGTTTTAAACTTTATCTTTATGACGGCGACAATGTATTTATGGTTTATAATATAGGGATTGGAAAGCAGGGCAGGACTCCTGTCGGCACCTTTGAGATCGATGTCAAGAAGGACAAGCCGGTATGGTACAAGGACGGAAAGCAGGTGCCGTACGGCAGCAAGGAGAACATTCTCGGTACGAGATGGATGTCGCTCAGGCCGGTCGGAGGCACAAGCTCGAACTTCAAGGGGTACGGCATCCATGGCACCTGGGAGCCCGAGGCGATCGGCAGGGAGGCCAGCAACGGCTGCATACGGATGGTCAACGAGGAAATAAACGATTTGTATATGATATTGCCTTTGAAAACAACAGTTCTTATTGAGGATTGACACATGGCGAATACTATTCTTGATTTTGAAAAACCAATTGCGGAGCTTGAGAATAAAATTGCTGAATTCGAGAAGCTTGGGACGTCCCACAGCATGGATGTGGACAAGGAGATGGCAATCCTCAAGATGAAGATAGAGGATACCAAGAGGACGATTTACGAGCGCCTTACTCCCTGGCAGAGGGTGCAGCTGGCCCGGCATCCCGACCGTCCATACATGCTCGACTACCTTGGCAGGATATTCACCGATTTCCTTGAATTCCATGGAGACAGGAGATATTCCGAGGATCCCGCGATCGTCGGTGGCTTTGCAAAGCTTGACGGGAAGCCTGTCGTAGTGCTCGGCACTCAGAAAGGCCGCAATATAAAGGAGAATGTCTTCAGGAATTTCGGATGCCCGCATCCTGAAGGATACCGCAAGGCGCTGCGTCTGATGAAGCTCGCTGAAAAGGCCAAGATCCCGATCATATCGCTCATGGATACTCCCGGCGCCTTTCCGGGAATAGCTTCAGAGGAACGGCATATCGGCGAGGCGATCGCAGTGAATCTCAGGGAGATGTTCGAACTTCCCGTCCCTTTCATCGCAGCCGTAATCGGCGAGGGTGGAAGCGGTGGCGCACTTGGTATCGGCGTCGGCAACAGGATACTCATCCTTGAAAACGCATATTATTCGGTCATCACGCCTGAAGGATGCGCCGCGATCCTCTGGAAGGACAGGGCTTTCTCCGCCAAGGCCGCCGAATCACTCAGACTCACGGCGAAGGACCTGATGGAACTTGGAATAGCCGATGAGATCGTCAAGGAGCCGCTCGGCGGGGCGCACAAGGATTTCGATGCGGCAGCGGCTTTCCTCAAGCAGGCCCTCAAGAAGAATTTGGCGGACTTCGAAAAGATGTCTCCGAAGCAGATCAAGGAAGACCGCTACCAGAAGTTCCGCAAACTGGGTGTATATACTGAATAGCCCCCATACCCCGGAGTAGTTGTTGAATGGAAAAAATTCAAATCCGCAATGCAGAGAAAAAGGACGTTGACTCGATCTGCAGGATTCTTTCCCCTTATGCAAAGAGGAAACTCGTGCTCCCCAGGACTCCGGAAGAAATTTCCACACATGTCCGGAATTTCTGTGTCGCCGAGAAGAACGGGAGGGTGATCGGCTGCTGCGCCTACCGCGACTATGGCAGCAACCTGTTCGAGATAAGATCACTGGCTGTGGGTTCGCGCAGCGCTGGCGCTGGAGCAGGTTCGAGGCTTGTGAAATTCATGATTGCCAGAATCGCCCGCAAGGGCGTGAAGATCTTCGCCCTGACGACCAGCGCTGGATTCTTCCACAGGTTCGGATTCAGGACCGTGGAGAAGGACATGTTCCCACAGAAAATATGGAGCGACTGCTCGAAATGTCCGAAACTGAATGACTGCGACGAGGAAGCTGTCCTACTGGAACCATGAACAATGCAAACAACCCCTTCAAAAAAATATCTCCATTCAAATTCACCTGATGAGATCAAACGCGCATTCAAGGCCAGCCAGGGTACTAAGACCGATCTTTTCGTATATGGGACGCTAATGGACGACAACCATGTGAAGCTTCTGCTGAAACGCGTCGCGCCTTCCGTTCCCGCAAAACTCCATCACTACATGCGTGTCGCTCCGTCGTGGAGCTTCCCTTTCATCGTCCAGCAGCATGGTGCCGTCACTGAAGGCAGGATACTGAAGGGTATTACGCCGGAAGAACTCAAGGTGCTCGACGATTTCGAGGTCGAAGGGCAGCTTTTCAAGAGGCAGAGCACAGTCGTCAGGACCGCAAGAGGCCGCCAGCGCTGCATGACATACATTGGAAATATAAGCGCGCTGGAGAAGTCGTTCGGCAGGGAAGTGAAGTTCGAGGACAGGTATAACCGCTTCATCGAGAAGAAAGTCGATGACGTCATCGCACAGATGGATTCCGGAAGTTCTGAGATCACCAGGCGCGTCATCCACGAGCTTATGGGCTCCGCCGTGGACGAGATCATCCAGTCCCACTTCGACGGAAACTACATATGCAAATACATCATGCTCCAGGCGTTGGAGGAGGCGAAACCGCCACGTCTGATGGATCTCCTGAAAAAACAGGAGCTCCTTCCATATGCCGGAAACTATATGCGCCTCGCCTGCCAGCATATCGTCTTCAACCAGATCGTCGACGCGCTGCGCCATGAATACTTGGACGCTGTGCGGATCGCGCAGCCATATTTCAGGCATGGCCTCGCTATCCTCCTCGGCATGCTCTACTACAACAGGCATGTGAAGGTGATCGACGAGCTTTTCAAGGAGAAATCACTGGGTGTCATCGTCGAGGGAAGGAGCTACAGGGATTATGCGAAACTCGCGATCGAAATCGCCGACTGCATCTATAATTCAAAGGAGATGCAGCCGATAATAGAATATGTCGAGGAGAACTGGTATCAGACCCCGACACCGCTGGGCGCGGAACTCGAATTCAGCTGCCTTGGAAAGCGCGCCGTCTATGCACAGCCAGGCGAGGACAGGATGTACGACGGATTCTACTGGTTCAAGGATTTCGACATGTTCCGCAGGACCTGGCGCCTCGGCGGCCATGTGGATTCCCACCAGCAGATAACTGTCGGACACGAAAGGCACCGCGGATTTTTCGAGTACGCTCTCGGGCGCTACCAGATTGTCGGGGATCTCTCACGCCCTCTCTTCGCTTGCCCGTGGGGGATGTCGGCCCTTATAAATGAAGCTGTGAAATTCGTGAACATCCCGCCGCACAGCCTGCACATCTCCATGGAGCTGACAAGAGGGAAGAGAAGCAACATAAGTGAAAAAGCCCACGAGGACAATGACCTGGTCTGCCTCTTGATGCTTGGTGGCGACATCAGGCCGGACTCCTCCGGGAAACTCAGGGAGTGGCGTGTCGGTGACGGCGAGCTTGACACGAATGTCACCAAATCCCTCAATTTTTCCGACCGCAAGTTCCATTTTGCAAAGCCCGACCAGGATGAAAGCGAAGCCGCCGATGTAATGGAATACAAGTATATCAGGCTCAACCGTGAAAACACCGACTACGAAAGCCTGATAATCGCCCTGAAGGGATACCAGTTCGGCACGAGGACTCGTCCGATAAAGACGCAGGCAATGGAGAAGGAGATGCCGGAACAGACCTTCCTCCGCGCATGGGCTGCCAACCCGCAGCCGCTTGATGCCGCGGCGATAAATAAGTTCATAGAGAAAGTTGAAAAGGGCCTGCTCGAGGAGAATAATATCGCAAGACTCCCGTCGACAAAACAGACTGCCTTGAGAAGGATAGAGGAACGTCTGCATGAACGTAACTCATTCATATCTAAGTATAAATAAAGATGGTTTGTTAAATCTCTTTTGATTGATATTAGCAAGTAAGTAGGAGTTCACAACTTCTTATAATTTAAAATCATTAAGGTCAGCAAGATGAAATACGACAATCGTCCAATCGGAGTTTTTGACTCAGGCCTCGGCGGTCTCACCGTAGTCGCCACAATGAAAAAATCGCTTCCAAACGAAAATATAATATATCTGGGCGACACTGCGCGCGTCCCTTATGGTGACAAGTCTCCTGCAAATATAATCCGGTTCGGTATCGAGGATGCCGCTTTTCTCGTCACAAAAGGCGTGAAGCTCATTGTCGTTGCCTGCAATACTGTATCTGCGATAGCGCTTTTGGAAATCCGCGCGAAATTCGCAGATGTCCCCGTGATAGGAGTACTGGAGGCCGGAGTAGCCGCATGCCTTAAGGCCAAACCTAAATATGTGGCCGTCATCGGCACCCGTGCGACCGTCAGCAGCGACGCCTACCGCCGCGAGATACATGCGGTCAATCCTGAAATAAACATCAGGACCATCGCGTGCCCGCTGTTCGTTCCAATAGTGGAGGAGGGGCTTGCGGACAATGAGATAAGCCGGCTCACTGTAGAGTTCTATCTGAAGCCGCTTAAAAAGGAAATGCCCGACATGCTGCTCCTGGCATGCACGCATTATCCGCTTCTGAAGAAGGCCTTCCAGGCGTACCTGACGAAGAAGGTGAAGATTGTCGACAGCGCCGAAGCCTGTGCGAAGTTCGCAGAGGAGTATCTGGTAGAGAATTCGCTTTCTGCAAGCAAGTCCGTTACTGGAACTGAAAGGTTTTATGTGACTGACATGCCGGATTCATTCTTCAAGCAGGCCAGGAAATTCCTAGGCCGCGACCTCGAACACTTCCAGAAAATATCGATTTCCGAGAACTGAATGCTGATTCGTCTGGAGATTGAGGGCTCCGTTTTTGCCGGGCCGGGATTTGAAACGGACGCGGCAAGCGCGTCCCCACCGTTCAAATCAGCGGAGAGATCAGCTCCGCCAGATTCTTCCCCATCAGGACATGGCCGGCCGGGGATGGATGTATTACATCCTGTGCCAGTCCGCCAAACCAAGTCAGAACCTTGTCTCCCTCGATGATATGCAGATTCGGATCCTTTGATTTTGAGACGATATTCCGCAGGGCCTGGCGATATTCGCGGTTGCAGGCCGTCATGTCATTCGGTTTTTTACGGAAGTCGTCGATGTTCGGGAATATTGTGAGCAGGATGATAGGCTTGGACTTGTTTGACTTCCTCATTATGGAGATGAATTCGGAGGCGCGTTTCTCGAACTCCTCAGCCTTGAAGCTGCCGCGCATGTTGACTCCAAGTTCAAGGGTGGCAAAATCCCAGTCCTCCTTGCGCGCGAGATATTCGGCGGTCTCCCTTTCGCAGAAACACGAACCGCACATCCCTTTGTTGAGCACGTCAGCTCCAAGGAGACGCGCGGCCCGGTGCACATATCCGTCCGGGGCGGCATTTGTGATCGAT
>JBAQUG010000400.1:0-2402 GCA_049297395.1 Victivallales bacterium
ATCCTGCAGTTCCTTCTCCCATTTCAGAGCTCCAAGCTTCCAGCGTTCCAGGATGAAAACTTCTTTCTGCATCATCAGCCGCAATTCCATAAGGAGGCGTAGCTTGTTAGCAAAACGGAGTCCGGCCTCATTGTTCCAGGACGAACGGATGTTCAAGATTGAAACAGGTATTGCGTCCGCCTTTGAAACTGTGAGTTTTCCGATTGAAGATGCGAACATCTGGGCCGCGGCAGTTCCCCAGGACAGTGAATCAGCGCGCATATCCGGATCATTTACCCAGACGTTGACAATTGCGCCCGAATCAACCGCAACAAGACGCGCGCTGAGAACGCTTTTGCCTTGAAAGTCGAACGCCTTGATGACGATGACGCCCTGAGCTCCGAGCAAGACTCCGGCCTTTATCGCGCTGGCAGTACTTGACGCCCCGCCGACCGCAAGCTCCTGTTCGCGCAGCACCTTCTCGATTTCAGAACGTTCAACTACCGTCACACCGGGCTCCTTTGACAGCTTCTCAGTGAGTACGTCGATCTCCGCACGGTTCTTGTTCAGGTCGCCAAGAATTGCGATGCGGATATCGGAGGAGAGAACAGAACTCGCGATTGGAAACAGCAAGCAGAATATCAATAGCCGTAAAAACATTTAGCCCCCTTTAAACATGACAGCATACAAGAAACACGAGTTTAGCAATTAGACAATACTTTTCCGGAAATCTTTGCGATTTTCGTAAGATATCGCTGTTTTCAGTTGTTTTGAAAGCAAAACCGGTTAAATCTTGTGGAAAAAGGATGAATGGATTGTTGGATTGATGGATGACTGGGGTAAATTCTGGGAAAAGGAAAACAATGCCGATGTATTTGGATTATGGAAATATCATTCCATAAGATTATTTATTAAGCAAACATCCATCAATCCAGTCATCCAATCATCCATGAGGCAAGAGTGAATACTATTCTAATAACAATATTGGCGGCATACGCAGCGGTCCGGGGATTTGATTTTTATCTCGACTGGCTGAACTACCGTCATCTTAAGAGATGCGGACACATCATACCCGACGAGTTCCAGGGTAAGATCGACGAATCAACCCTGAAGAAAACTTCCGACTACACGGTCGACAAGATACGGTTCGGTCTCATCGAGACTGTATTCGACGAGGCGCTCATTCTGATATTCATATTTTCAGGGTTGCTTGACTGGTACAGCTCCTTCATAGGAGCCATGAAACTCAACTTCATATTGGCAGGCCTTGTATTCTTTCTTCCTCTTATATATATCAAGACGATCCTGGATATGCCTTTCGACCTATATGGCACATTCAAGATCGAGAAGAAATATGGTTTCAACAAGATGTCGCCAGCCCTATGGCTGAGCGATCTTGCAAAATCCCTGCTCATTTCAACTACCCTTTTATCGCTGCTAATATCCGGAGCGCTGGCGCTAGTCCTGACAAGTCCGGCGTACTGGTGGCTGCTGGTATGGGCAATGTTCTTCCTGTTCAGCATATTCATGATGTACATTTCGCCGTACGTGATCGAACCGCTCTTCAACAAATACAGTCCGCTTGACGACGAATCCCTTTCCGCTGACATTGCAAGCCTCATGTCGAAGGCCGGTCTCAAAATAAGCAAGGTACAGAAGATGGACGCTTCAAAGCGAACAGGGCACAGCAACGCATACTTCACCGGCATAGGCCATGTCAAACGAATTGTCCTTTTCGACACTCTCCTAAAGCAGATGGATAAAAATGAAATACTTGCGGTTCTCGCACACGAGGCCGGACACTGGAAATGCAAGCATGTCCTGAAGATCCTCCTTATAGTCGAAACGGGCGCGCTTCTCATGACATATATCGCCTTCCAGCTTCTCGGAAGCGATATCCTGACTCAGACGTTTATGATGACCAATGACAGCTTCTTCGCTAAACTTGTCCTGCTAGGATTTGCGGCTTCGATATTCACCTATCCCCTCGCCCCTCTGTTCAATATCATATCCAGGAAGCTTGAATGGCAGGCCGACAAGTTCGCATGCGGACTCACCGGCGAGAACAAGGGACTCGCGTCGGCGCTTGTCAAACTCACGCAGGAGAACCTATCGAACCTACATCCGCATCCACTATATGCAAAATTCCATTACTCGCATCCGCCGGTGGTGGAAAGGCTGAAGTATCTGGAAACGTTCAAGAATGGATGGATTATTGGAACTAGGGACGGGCTTTAGCCTGTCTACTATACGCATATTTGTAAGCGTTAAGCTGGGCGTATCAGCCTTATTTAATGCAATCAAGTATGGCTCTTTCGCCGAAAGAGCCCCGAGCCATCCCGAATCTTTAGCATCGGGATGGCATACTTTAACAAAACATGCCCTATCCCAGCCGGGACAGGCAACACATATCAACTTCTAGT
>JBAQUG010000401.1:0-3424 GCA_049297395.1 Victivallales bacterium
ACGGAAAAGGGAAGACGGAAAAGGGAAGATGGAAGACGGAAAAGGGAAGACGGAAAAGGGAAGATGGAAGACGGAAAAGGGAAGACGGAAAAGGGAAGACGGAAAAGGGAAGATGGAAGACGGAAAAGGGAAGATGGAAGATAGACGGAATACGGAAAGATAATCCAGAGGAGAAATGATGCAGTCCCCTGACTTTATGCCCGGCCCCCGTTATCACAAGGAATCAGATAGAAACAGAAAAAATACCTGATTTTTGTGTTTTTAATTATTCCATTTTCCGTCTTCCATCTCATGTCACGGCACTTTCATGAACCATGTGGCGCTGAGTATGAAGCCTGCGAATATCAGGATCATTGCGAGCTTAATCAGGGGCGGGGCAAGTTCCCTGTAGTCGACGAACCGGGGCTGTTCGACGCTGGTCTTTTCAAGCTTGTCGATCTCATCCATGGTTTTCTTGAGTCCTTCCTCGTCTGCCGCCGTGAAATACCTGCCGCCTGTGGTGTCGGCGATATCCTTGAGCAGCTTTTCGTCGAACTCATCCTGCAGCGGAATCAGCTGTTTGCCAAAAAAACCGTCTTGTATCACATATGACCTTTTACTGCCGATTCCGATGGTATAGATCGTAATGTCGAAGTTTTTTGCGAGTTTCGCAGCCTGGAGCGGTGTTATCTGTGCATTCACGTTGTTCCTGCCGTCTGTGAACAGGACAGCCACCCTCCGCTTTGATTCGCAGTTCTTGAGCCTGTTGACCGCGCTGGAAATAGGGCTTGCTATCCCTGTCTGCTCGCCAAGAGAGCCTGCATCGAGATGGTCGAGGTGGGCAAAGAGCCAGGCATGGTCGAGGGTTGGCGGGCATGCGGCAAAAGGAAGCGTGGAGAACGCGACAAGCCCGAGCCTGTCATTCGGCCTGTTCTCGATGAACTTCCTGATCTCATCCTTGGCTATGGCGATCCTGTTCTTGATTTTTCCGGCATTGATGGCGTTCGCCACTTCCTTTCCATTGGTGTATTTCTCCGGTATGTCGTATGCCGCCATGCTGGGTGAAACGTCAAGGATAAGCATTATGTCTATTCCCTCCGCCCTCTGCTTGAGCTCCTCGATGCCCTTCTGTGGTCGCGCGGCGGCGATGATGAGGATTGCGGTGGCGGCCGAATAGAGGAGCAGCGGAAGATTGGAGGACAAAGATGCGCTGCCTGCGCCTGCGGTGGAGGAAAACGGCTTGATCGAGGATATGATCACCGTGGGTTTTTTACGCTTGAAGGCATATATGACCAGCCCGATCAGCGGGATGAGCAGCAGCAGCAGCCATGGATATGCGAAATTCATAATGCAGAATCTCCAAATGTGAATAGGCACAAAGGCACATAGATTTTGTTTTTAACTCCGAACATCGAACCTCCAACTCCCAACATCGAATTTATTATTGTTTCTGGTTATCCACTTTTGATTGTCCGCTGACGACCGACGACTGACGAGCATCGGCTGTTTCTGCAGGGCGTGTCGTCTTTACAAGGGCTTCAGCCTTTGAGATGGCGTTTTCAATTACCACTTCGTCCGCAGGCAGGTTTGCGAATTTCACAAGGTCTGCGGCAGTAAGGAAATCCTCGAGGAAATCCTTGTCCTCGTTCTTGAGGGGACTTTTGTCGCGCTTCAAGTCCTCCATGAATTCCGTGGTGGTCTGAGTCGGCGCGTGCAGCGAGAAACGTTTTTCAAGGTAGTTCCTGATTATGTCGGTCAGCTTCACGATGCATATGTCAGGAGTCAGCCTATGCTCCTTCAATTCCCTGCGCAGTTTTCCAAATTCCATGAGGGCTATGCTCCACGGCGGGATTATGGTTATTTGGGAATTTTTCTTTTTTCTGCGGAGCCAGATAAAAAGAAAAATTATAAAAAGAATGGCAATGGCAAGCAATACCAGAAGGAGCCTGGTCGAAAGGGCTTTCTTCGTTATGCTGCCTGCGACTGCAAGCTCCTGGGACGCCCCTGTATCAATGGGTGCGGATTCGAATGACGGTATTTTTGATTCCAACGACCTCTGTTTGTCGGAAGTCTGTGGATTGTTGAGTTCGATTGCAATCTTACCTTCATCGATGTTGCCGTTGAGGTATGGCTGGATCTTTTCGGATATCTTCCATTTCCATGAACCCCATCCGATGCCGGAGCGTTTTATCTCGGGATTACCGGCAGTCTGCGAACCTTTTCCTGGTGTCACATCTGCTTTGACGGGCCATCTGTGCCACGGGCATGTCATGATCCCGTCCACGGATATTGTGCTGCCCAGTCTGATGTCCTTGGATGGATTAAGTGTGAAAACAGGGTTTGCTATTTCAGCGCCGGCCTTTCTGACCTGGTTATATTTCAGTGCCGCCGCCGCGAATATCGCAATTGCCGCGAATCCCGCAACTGCAAGTATTGTCAAAAGGTGTTTTTTTATTTTATTGTTCATATTATTATAATTTTTCATCAGGAAAAATTATCTTCCGAATTGTTCCCTCTGCCTGAAGAATTTCACCAGGGGCTTCACGAAATCCTCTCCGCAATTTATCTCGATCAGATCCACTTTTGCACGCTTGCATGCTGTTGCATTCCTGCCATGTATTTCCTGGGCCTGCCTTGAATATTTCTCCGCGAACGAATTTCCGCTTAAGAACAGATCAAGGCTCCTGCCGTTTTCAGAGTCCTCGATTGAAACGCTCGCTGTCCCGGGCCATCTGATCTCGGCAGGATCAAGAATCCTCACGCCTATCAAGTCATGGCGCTTGTTCGCGATAGTCAGGCGTTTTGAAAAATCCTTGTCGTCCAGGAAATCGCTTATCAGGAAGATCACGGCCCGTTTGCGGAGCATCTTCATCATCCTGTTCAGGGCGGCGGCGATGTCGGTGCCCTTTGAAGACGGTTTCCTGGCGAGAAGCTCCCTGATCAGCCTGAGTCCATGGGTTTTTCCAGCGCGCGGCGGAAGATACAGCTCAGTCTTGTCGGTGAAGATCATCAGACCGACCTTGTCGTTGTTCCGTATCGCGCTGAACGCTAGAAGTGAAGCTATCTCGATGGCTCGCTCATTCTTTGTCTTGTCCCTGCTTCCGAACGCCGTGGAGGCTGAAGCGTCGATGGCGAGCATCACGGTGAGTTCGCGTTCCTCGACATATTTCTTGATGAACGGAGAACCCATCCTCGCGGTGACGTTCCAGTCGATGTCCCTGACGTCGTCCTCTGGCGTGTATTCACGGACTTCCTCGAACTCGATACCGCGTCCCTTGAACACGCTGTGATAGGCGCCTGCAGTGATGTCGTCGACAATACGCCGAGTCTTTATCTCGATCCTCCTCACCTGTGCGATTATCTCTTTGGCGTTCATGTAATAAAATTTTCTCTGTTATTGTTTGTCAAGCCATCAGTTTTCCATTTTTTTATCGCCGTTTCACCC
>JBAQUG010000402.1:0-9487 GCA_049297395.1 Victivallales bacterium
ATTATATGCAGTGCAGATATTTGAGGAGCTTTCAGACAAGGAATGCCTCTGGGATATGGCAGTTAAGAAACCCAAATTGGACTGGCATAAAGTTCCAAGCGTGATGACTGGTGGAAAACAGTATTTCTATAATTGCTGGATTGACGGAAGGAAAAAATATACTGTTGTCTGGAACAGGGCGCAAAAGAAATGGCTTCTTATCGAATATAACGACGGAGTTGAGAAAGTGTTGGGTGAGTATGAGACAGAAAAACTGGCAATGAAGAAAGCAGGTGAGCTGAAATGATAATCACAAGTGCGACAAGGGCAATCGAGGGTGGAGATAACACCAAGAGAGGCGAGCCTATATGGAAATACTGGTCAATCCGTATCGGAGAGGACATATACAGGATTGTGTTTGAGTACAACCGCTACTATGGCAATCTGATTCGGCAATGGTCTATCAACGGTAAAACAGAAACCAATGTCAGGTGGATGTTCGAAGGGATGAAAGGCTTCATCGAGTTTGATGTTTCGAATGGGTTATGTGGAGAACGAGCTTTTGAAAACGACAGCATTACATGGGAATTTCTGTTAAAGCCGATGGGAATCAGGTATGAGACAATCAAAAAGGAATACATCACGGAATATGACCTTCACGAGCTATTGAAGGTCAACGGTATTGAATATGAAGAACTTTTCAATCAGAACTATTGAAGGAATCGAGCCTATGAAGACAAAAAAATACGAGTTGACGCAGTTGGATATTCTGGCATTGAGGGAAGCCACAGAATTTTACTGGCACGAGATTTCCAAGAAGGTGTTGAAAAAGAATGACGCATCTCCAGTTTCCAGGAAGATGCACGAGGCTGTCAGAGACTTGTATGAACAGTTCAAACAAGACTTTATGCTGATGTAGATAGAATTTCGCAGAGAACACGCTTTCCTCAGCTTTTTTCAGTTTCTACCACTCATGACACATCCAACGCTGTAAAACCGCTTAGAATTGACGTAAGTACGGCTATTCTTCAACATATCAGGGCGGCACAGACAGCCTAGGTGTTTCAGATACTTCAGATCGTGCCGTTCCCGGCACGATCTCCATTCATCCCCCGTCTTTCCTAACCGAACTTTCCCTGGATGTTTTAAAATATTATAGAGAAATTTTATAATATCCTTCAATTATAGGAGTCAGTATTGGAAATCTAAAAAACAAATAAAAAGGAATTACAAGATGAAAAGATATTTGGAATTATTGATGGAAGGATTTGCGCAAATACAGCGTGGACGACCAAAATGGTCATTTGTCCGGGAACTCATAGCAAATTCATTGGATGGAGAAATTACAATATGCCAGATATCCATATCAAGAGACGGACGCAACCCAGCATTAATCATAGTTGAGGACGACGGCCCAGGATTCGAAAACCTTAAAGATGCCTATACTTTCTATGGACCGACAAGGAAAAAGATTGACCCAAGCCTCAGAAGACGCTTTAATCTTGGAGCAAAGGAGTTCGCCTCAATTGCGAAAACAATGGTAATTGAATCTACAAAGGGAGGAGTGCGCTTTGACAATGGCGAACGCAGCATGATTGACACAAGGCGACCTGTAGGAACAAAAATTACAGTAGAGGTGAACTGGACTCAGGACGACATAGAGGAAATAATCGAAAAATTAAATCTCTTAATTCCGCCTGTAAACAAACGCCTTGAGGTAAATGGAGAGGCAATCCACAGACCGGAAAAGATTGATTCGGTAGAGGAACGGCTAAAAACGGTCTTGCTGGGTAAATTTGCCATCTCGTATTCTATTCGCAAGACCTGTATTGATGTATTCAGGCTGAAACCCGGACAAAAAGAGGGATATCTGTCCGAACTGGGCATACCCATTCAGCCAATAGAATGCCCTTACAATGTCGATATTCAGCAAAAAGTCCCAATGTCCCCGAACAGTGATCATGTAAGCGATGTATTTCTAACAAAAATCTATGGCATAGTTTTGAACACGATCCGTGATGAGCTGAACCAGGACACTGCAAACGAGCCTTGGATTAACCAGGGCATCGAGGATAATGTTGTCACCAAGGCAACGGTTGATAGGATAAAGCAGAAGAGGTACGGCGACAAGACTGTTCTATGGTCAAGCGACACAGAAGCAAATGAAAAGGCAAGGGCAGCAGGATATGAAATAGTCCAGTCCAAAACAATGTCAGAGACTGAAAAAAACAAGTTTATAGAAGCTGGAATGCAGACATCATCATCTATTTTCGGGTCTGTTGAAAAAAGGGTTGAGGTCTGGAACGACATCAAATGGAATTCTGACATGCAGTGTTTTGCCGAACATGCTGCCTACATCAGCAATCTTGTCTATGACGAACCTATCAAGGTCGAGTATATTTGTGCTGCCGATGTATATGATGTCGCACAATTATATGAGGGCAAACTCTACTTTAATTTGGCTCATATGGATGAAACCCGGCTAAAACCGCCTTACTCGGAATATTTTACAGGATTGATACTGCATGTGCTGGCTCATCGTGTAGGGAAGGAAGATTATGGAAAAGCATATATTGAAGAGCTGGGGCGCATAGCTGGCAAACTGGCGATAAAGACTGCTGAAAATCCCCAGACGTTTGAGCAGATGAGAAATGGAAATGCTCCTTTTGCAGGAATTTAAGTGATGGGCAGTTGTTCCGGATATTCAGATCGTGCCGTTCCCGGCACGATCAGCTTTCATTACTTGCGCTGTCCAATCCTTCTTATATGAAAAAACAGAAACTTGCCTGACCTATGCTTTTTATAGAAACAAGCATTATAGTAGGGAAAACAGGAGGATATGAATTATGCTTAGAATCCATGACGGCAAGTGGAATAAAGAATTTCTTGAGGCATTTAAAAACACCCGTAATTCCTTGAAAATCATTACTCCCTTTATTCAGTTAGACACCATAACCAGGTTGCTTGGCAAGAAAAAACCTCAAATCCAGTTGATAACTCGATTCAATTTAAATGATTTTTATTCAGGTGTTTCAAGCCTTGCGGCATTAGAATATTTGCTGAACAAAAAAGGCGCAAGCATCCAGGGAATTAAGAGACTGCACTCAAAGGTATATATTTTTGATAATAACAAGGCGTTTCTGACTTCTGCAAACCTTACAGGAGCAGCACTAAATGGAAATGTAGAATACGGCATTATTTTAGAAGATGAACCGCTAATTTCCCAATGCCATAAGTATTTTGATACTTTGTGGCTTAAAGGAAAACAACTATCTATGCAAAACATCTCGGACTGGAAACAAAAGATAGCCCTGAAAAAAGCAAAAACATCAGGACAGCCACGAGAAGATGATGATCTGGGCGACTATGGTGGCGACTACTCATTTGTTGAACAAAATGACGTATCCTCATTGCCATCAACAGATATCCCTTGCCCTTATTCGGAGCAGGCATTCATCAAATTTGCAGGCACTGGAAGGGAACGTCAACCTGTCCATAATAGGATTATTGATGAAATTGTCGGTACGGGAGACCCAGTGCGTTGCTTTTATCCACACAATAAGGCACCCCGAAAAGTTAAAAGCGGCGACCTTATTTTCTTTGGCATGATTACTGCCGATTCGGACATTCATATATATGGATATGGGTTTGCTATTGCGCATGATTACATGAATGACATTGTAACATCTGAACTTGAAATAAAGCATTGTCCATGGAAGAGACATTTCTCAAGATATGTAGAAATCAGAGATTACAGATTCATAAATGGTGAATTCGCCGATGGGGTGTCGTTGAAAAAACTGAAAAAGGCATTGGGGTCAGATTTATTCTACAATACGAAAAAGAATAAGATACTTGGCATCGGAAATAAAAATCCAGACAGGGCATATTTACGGAAGTCAGACGTTATGCTAAGCGAAGATGGAAGGAGTGAGTTATATAAAAGAGTTGAAAAAGCAATTGCTGATAAAGGTCTATTATCGAAAGACGATATTCAAAAGGCATATGAGAACAACAATGGGTAAGATTTGAAATGTCAGACATCTAGTCCGGTATTGTTTCGATGAAAACAGCAAGAAACACGCTTTCCCAAGGGGTTTTCAGATGATTCCACTCATGACACATCCCGAGCTGAAAAACCGTGCAGAGTTGGCGCAAGTAAGGGTTCCTGTTGAAATATCAAGTCGGGTCAGCCGGGCATAAGGCTCTTTACTGAAGATGTGATTTCTAAAGTGCAGGAAGGAATTGCTCGGCTCCCTCAGGGCAAGCGTCCTTCTTGTTTTTTCAAATTAACGTGTAATGATATTAAAAATACCGAAGGCAAGGCTAAATGGTGGTTTTTCTTGATTTGTCCCGTCCGTATGGTTATCGTCAGGACATATGAAAATCAGAATTCATATCAATATCGGCAAATCCAAACCAGGAGGCGGTTCAATGGATTCAATAGCTGACAGAGTAAAGGAAATCGTGGTGAAGCAACTCGAAGTTTCTCCAGACCAGGTGACACCGGAAGCAAAATTCATTGAAGATTTAGGTGCGGATTCCCTTGACCAAGTTGAAGTGGTCATGGCTCTTGAGGAGGAATTTGACATTGAAATCCCCGATGAGGATGCTGAAAAGCTGGCTACAGTTGGAGATGCCATCAAGTACATTGTAGAGAAGAAGAAGTAAACACGCAATACGTAGAACAGGAGAAATCAATGAAGAAAAGAAACAGCAGAATGATAGTCAACGGAGAAGATTTCAGCCTTGAGATTTCCACTGGAATCAAAGGGTCGTTTGATTGGAGGAATCACGCTCTCGACTTGTTCTTGGAAACAATGATTGAAAAATCACGGGACTTCTTTGAATCACTTCCAGAGGACGAAAAGAAACTGAATATCAATGTGAACGGAGACGCTTGGAAGGAAAAGGGAAGAGTTTTAATAGCCATGAATAAAAACGGGACTATTGACAAGCTGTTTTCAGACGTAAGGAAAGAAATTGACTCTATCCCATGGTAATGTGTCCCGGACGGATGTTTTGAAGCTATAATTCCATTAGCTGTTCCGTTGTCTACACAGACATTGAATTAGCTCTTGCAATACAGAGATGACAACTTGCCTTGCTCCTGTAGGTAGCTATATTGCCCGTCGTCATCAGCAGAAAAGAGCATAGGAATATGATCCGTCGTTATAATTGGGCAGTGATCCTTGGAGCCATGCAGGACAACCTCTTCATGTCGCAGGATACGCTTGCGGATACCTTCCATGTGAGCCAGCAGGCTGTTTCAGCGTGGATGCGTGGGACAAGGTATCCTTCATACAAGACCGGAAAAACCATGCCGGGGTTCGCTGCAAGGCATAATATCGACGTGAACCATGATGGCCGAACTGATGCAGGTTCAAAGGCTCCTGAATACGAGCAATTGTTTTGCAAGGTTGCTGGTTTTGTACGATAAGCTCTCTGGGGCTGGTAGAAAGAAGCTGATAAGGTATGCGGAGGGTCTTGTAGGATAGCTTATCCTTATACTTGACTGGTTTCCTGCCTTCAAATGTGATAAATATCTGCTATTGTATTCCTTGTATGCTTGACAAATCTAAACATACGACTACATTTTCACCGTTATTCTTAATAACAAGGAGCTGAAAATGAAAGCATATCTGTTCTCCGCTAGGAGTATTGTCGCCCTTCTAATAACACTGGTTTTTATTGTCGCCCTTACATTTACAATCAAGGTGATTGCCGAGGATTGGAACGGGAAGATCGGCGACACGAAGACTATCAATCTTGATCCTTCGGAATGTACTGGAACTGGGCCCGCTGGTCCTTGTTATAAAATCCTGACCTGCTCTCCCGACGCTTCCAAATGCGAATGCACTGAAGAAGGGGACTGGCATTGAGCCTAATTTAGGTCTTATTGAACTGCATCATTCAAAAATCTACAATGAAATAATAATCCTATAACATAGGGGGTCTTAACATGTCCTTTCCCAGAAAGTTTCCAGTAAAAATCGCCTTGATGCTTGTCTCGGCATCAATTGCCACTTCATCCTTCGCCGGGCAGATCCTTCCTCCGGACTACGCTCTGCCATCAGAACCAAATCCCCAGTCGGGAGGATGTACAACCTGCTCATCATCTGCAAGCTCACCTGAATCGGTCTTCCTCAATTCCAGTGGTTTTGCTAGGATGGACATAAACCTCAACACGCTGTCAGCGTTGAACCATGCCCTGTTTTTGGTTGAGCTTGGCAAGACCACCGCTTACATGCCATCGACCATCTACCAGCTGCTTATGCCTGGAGCAAAGGATGGTCTCAATGATTCAATCCTTGTCCGCATAGGCGACCAGAATATCGGATTTGATCTATCGGCAACCGAAGCTGATGCAAACAGAGTTTTCAGGTCAAAGAACTATCAGGACTATTCCCTTTCCAGAGAACAGTCTGATTTCATTGTCAAGAACACAACGACTGGAATTGGATATGTGTTCTCCTCGGAAGACGGTGGGGCAAACTGGAGGTTTTCTTCTGTTCGAGACCTGAACTGCCCTGCAAAATTTGTGAAATGCGAATATTCCAAGGACGGGCTTGTAACCGCAGTAATAAACCCTGATGACTCGAAATATGTCATCTCCTATAACAATGGTCTTCCAAGCAAGGTTGTAGATCCAGCAGGAGCAACCACCGACATAAGCTATGATGTCCGTGGTCATATTTCCGGAGTCAAGACCTCTCTTCTGCCAGCGCATCCCCTTTATCCTAAGACAGGATTGAAGCCAACTGCTGTAGGCAAACCTTTTGTCATGCGTGACGTACACCTTGACTGTGATGCAGAAGGACGGATATTGTCGCTGGTCAACACCGAAGGCGAAAAGTATCTGGCGGAATACCAGCAGCATACTCCTGACAAGGCCAAGAAGGACACTGCATTTACATTAGGCACATTGAAGAAACCAGATGGCAGCAAGATTTTCGTAAGGGTGTCTTTAAATGCCGATGGTAGCCGTGTAGAGGCCAAGGGCAAGGTTATTGTTGACAAGGGAGCGGAAGTATTCAGGACTGAGAATGAGACCATTCTAAAGTCAAAGAGCGGTACACTTTCCCCTTTCAAGAAAATTGTCAATGGAAGGACGACCGAGATTTCCAGGGACGGAGCAACCACCGCCATCACTTCTCAGACAGATCCATTAGGACGTGTCACCAAATTTGAATATGATTCTGACGGACATAAGATTGCAACCATCTATCCCGATGGCTCCTCAAGAAAGGCCAAGTATGATTCTGCGGACAGGATCATTGAGGAAACAGATGAGATGGGACGTACAACCGCCTATGGTTATGAAGGGGATCTCCTCAAGCTGATAAACGACAAGGGGCTTGCAACTGTCTTCAAGTATGACAAGAACGGTTTGCCTGTTGAAACTGTAGAGCCTGGCGGACGTACGCACAAGTTTGAATTTGACAAGCTTTGCAGGATGGTTTCATATGTTCGTCCTGACGGTGTGACCACTCGCTATTCCTATCTAAAAAACCTCGGCCTTGTTGATAAAATCGAAATTTGCCCTGCTGCTCAGGCTGACTCGAAACAGAAGTCGCCAGACTCCTATGTGAGGAAATTTGCATATGAGCCATGGGGCAGGCTGGCTTCAATCACATATCCCGATAATACCAGAGAAACGTTCAAGTATTTCTGCTGTGGGCTTGTGGAGTATGTTGATCGTGCTGGCGGCGTTACGAAATATGCATATGACAGCGCCCATAGGAAGGTGCTTGAGGTTTCTCCTATTGGAGCTGAGACAAAGTTTGAATATGATGTAAATGGCAAGCTTACCAAGAGAACAAGCCCTGACAAGACCTTTGTAGCATTCGTATATGATTCGAATACTGGCGAGAGGATTGAGGAGCAGAACTCCGACGGAAGATGGGAAAAATATGAATATAATGATGCAGGAGAAAGAATCAAGGTCTCTTATTCGGATGGAACTCATAGCGAGCTGACGCATGACAAGCGTGGAAGGGTGATTGGAATCTCAGGGGATCATGAAAAGAATATTGTCCGTGAATATAATGAGGCGGGAGACCTTATAGCTGAAACAGACCATGGCCTGCCATATGTTAAGATTGGAAGAAAGACTGAGTACAAGTTGGATTCTGCTGGACGAGTTGTTACCATAACAAATCCAGATGGCAGTGTCACAGGCAATTTTTACAATGAAAAAAACGGCAAGTTGATCGCAGTAGTCGAAAACGGCATTGTTACCCGATATGGATTGGACTCAGTTGGTCGAATCAACGCATTCGCCCGATATTCCTCAGAGGAACTCGCGAAATGCAAAACCTCTGAAGATAGACAACTCTTGTTTGAAAATAATATTTCTGAAAAACGCATTTACGACGCTTTTGGCAACCTTTTTGAGATAAGAAGAAACAAGGTTTCTCAAGGTCAAGGGTTTGCCCTTGTTGCGCGGTACGACTATTCCCCGTACCGACGGCTTAATTCGATATTGATACCGGTGTCAGAATCCGGTGCTATCAAGCAGACTTATCTTTATTCATACAAGAGTGATGGAATAAGGGATATTTCAGTTTACGGGAAACACATTGAATCTGCGGATCTCGCCAAATTTGATTTCAAGGATGAATACGGAACTTATCAAATTGTTTCAAAGGGGGACATCGTCCCTGATACAAAAAATGATCTAGGTCTTTTGCTCTCCAAGACTCTTGAGAAAGCCGGGCTAAAGATTTACTCGATTAACACCTTGGGCGAGCAGAATTACTTTGAATACGACAAGGCAGGCAGACTTTCAAAGATTCTTGACGAAAGAAGGGAGTTGCAGTCCTCTTACGCATACGACAAGAACGGTAGACTCGACTCAACTATTGATCCGCTTGGAAGGATTTACAAGAACATATACGGTAAAGAAGGAAGGCTTACTTCCACCGAGAATCCCCTTGGCGAACAGAGTGGATTCGACTACAACGAATTCGGAATGCTTTCTGGTAAAACTGGAGCGGGTGGCTACGATCTATCCTACACATATACGTCCTTCGGAGAAATTGCCTCCTACACGGATGGTAACGGTTCGACCACCAAGTTCGAGTACGACAATGTGGGCAGACCTGTCAAACGCATCTGGCCCGACGGATCACATGTGAGCTACTCCTTTAACGAGAAAGGCCTTCTTGAAAAGAAAATTGAATCCGACAGAATAACAGAATATTACTATGATAATCTGAATCGGATGGTGAAGTTTGAGATTTCTCAGGGAACTAAAAAGTCCATAACAAACCTGAGATACAATGCTGACAGCAAGCTCGTTGATGTTGCCGTCGATAACGGCAGACTCGAGTTCGCCTATGACGGCTTTAGTCGCATTATCTCGGAAAAAGGCATTGTCGGTTCGATCAACTACAAATATGATTCCGCTGGAAAGTTGTCTGAAAAAATATGTGAAATCAGCGGCAGATCCTTTTCTACAAAATATTCCTACGATGAACTTGACCGTATAGTAAAGGTCTCTTCT
>JBAQUG010000403.1:0-19739 GCA_049297395.1 Victivallales bacterium
AGAGGCAAGGGCCGCAATCTCCTCTGCTGGCACAAACACCGCAAAGCTCTTGCACGAACCATTCTTGTCGTATCCGAAAGAGCGTAGGCCATAAGCCGGAATCTTGAAGAGCAACCTGCCGGCATCGACACTCAGAAGCTTCCCTGAAACAGGGCAGAACGCTTCTTTAGCACCCTCAAACTGCGCCTCGATTTCGATTTCATATGGCTCCCTGTTCACAAAGTAGCAGTACGTTTTGTTTTTTCCTTTATAATATCTTGCTGCAACGCATCCGTTCTCATTGGGAATGCCAAGGAAATTCTGGTTTGGCAGATATCTGAAGGCCTTGGCAAAATCCCCGAACTCCTTTTTGTGTCCAAGGAACGGGGAACAGCCCATTCCCCCCATGTACATTTTCTTGAAATCGCTTAAAGCAAGTTTTTCAGCCCATATTTTAAGGAACGCCTCTCCTGACGGGGTGATTTGCCTGACAGGGGCGGCGTTAGGTTTGACTTCCGGCCAAAGCGCCTTGTAGACCGGTTCAAAAATCTCCCAGTAGCAGAGCCATTGCACGAAGGCGCTGCGTCCGCTGGCGGTGAATTTATCGTCAACGGATGGATTGTTATTGGACAGGAAACGCCTGATGTCAAATCCGCGGTAAACCCATGCGTTGTCATTGCTTGCTATGGGATCATACACTTCTATTACAACTCTTGGATCAGTGAAGAGGGAAGGATCTATTCCACATTCCCTTGATGCATCATAAAAATTTATTGGATAGTCCAGGTCCCTGGGGCCAATCTCTTTTCCGCAAGACAAGGAAATCACCAGTTCCGCCTCAGGGGCCACGCTCCACACTTTTTTGCCGATCTCCATGAACAATGCGTGGATTTTAGCACAGCGCCATGAAACCCATTTATCCTTCATATCAGGAGAAGTCAGGAACAGATAGCGCTTCTTGTATCTTTTCGAATCTGTCAATTCGCCTGGGATTTTCAATCCTGTTTCCTTCTCGAACAGCGAAATCGTAAAATCGCTGTAATCCGTATAGAGCCTTTCAAAATTAAGGCTCTCGTCCGATGGAGTGCAGCCCCAGCTGTTCAAATCTATTTTGAATCCCCCGAATGCCTTTGAATTTCCTGCCGATGACATGAAATCATCAACCAGTGAAAAAAGAGCCTTCTGGACAGTTGGATGCAATGGGTTATACATAGGTCCTAATTCCGGACCATCCTCCACGCACTGGCCAAGCCAGAATAATCTTGTCTTTCCATTTAGATTGACCTGCAGCATATCTTTGTCAGCGGCTTTGACTTCCGGGAAATAATATTTATACTCCTCTTCGGAAAAAAAAGTTTTCTCGCCCGTGTTATCGCTTAGCGTCTTCCTGTTCAATCCTGAAGGAAAGGCCAGCGAGCACATGTTGCGGAAGTACAATTCAGGATAAAATTTTATTCCCGCCTTCTCGAATTTCTTGAGGATCAAGGGGAAGGTGCCGTCGGGATGCCCGGACCGCACCTGTGTGTTTGGGCCAAAGGAATCGTTGTATGGCGACCTGAAAAGAGAGCCGCCGTACCACATTATCGGATATTCATATGAATTCTGTCCGGTATGTTTCATGAAGTCGATCATGTGATCGAGCGTGGTATTCCAACGCCCCAGCCCTTCATCATAGCCGCCCCAGAAGGTGGTGGCGCTGGCATCCTCCACCTGTGTGCCTAGTTCCCGTCCCTTTTCCCCGTCGGGTTCGAATATCTTCAATGGTTCGAGTCCGTCAATCACCTCGTATATTTTCAACGAGGCTATGGCTGCATTTCCATTTTGATTCCAATTGTAAATGGTGACCGCGCAGTTTTTCGAATATGGCCAGAATACCAGTTCATGATTAAGCATCCGGTTCGTGTTCCTGCCTGGAAAGCCGGTGACTACTCCACCCCCTTGTGGCGAACGAATTGCACCGTCATTGATATCGAACGCCATAGCCCTGAGAGCATTGTCCGGATATTCGACAATCATGACGTGGGGACGAAACGGATTCCCTATGTCGAACCTGTAGGAAAAGAACCCGGATGTCTCCCGGTAAACGCCCATGGGCGTAGTTTTGACTACGGACGGAACGTTTTCATAAAATTTTCCGGAGGATGAGATGTCCTTGGAACAATCAGCTTCAAAGAGGAGTTTTCTTTTACCCTGAAAATCATCCGAAGCCGATGAACGATTTGCGGCAAGTACCAGGGAAAATGCCTGGCTGTATGAGGAATTGGCATCATCAATCAGTATTTTCGCATAATACCTTCCGCATTCTGAAGGGATTATTGATGTAAAATCAAAACCAACTTCGTTTTTGCCTTTTTCCAGCTTGGTTTTTGCAGTCCATATTGCTTTGCCCTCGTTGTCGACAATTTCAGCTATTACAGGAACTGGAATATCTGAAATTACATTAACTTTTATTTTCGCACCTTGATCAACGACTTTCCGCTTAACTGCGGATTCCCAGTCAATCTGAAATTTGCCAATGGCCTTGTAAAGGTCGGCAACCTCGCCGGATGACAACTCGTTCCTGAACAGTTTAAATTCGTCAAATGCGAGTCCTTCCGAAATACCGATTCCAGGCCCCAGGTACATTTTCCCCTTGGCGGCATCCTTGCTCCCTTTATATGGGGCTGAACAATATTTGCCTTCCATGGAGGCATTTAGGTACAGCTTGATCTGGCCACCTGATTTCCATGTCATGCAGATATGATTCCACGAATGTCGGTTGAATCTCCCGTCCCATCCGAACACTTTGGCCGGGAACTGGCCGGAGTTTGAAAATCCAGCGTAAAAAAAACCACCCTGCGGATTAAAACCTATGGACAGGCCAACCACGCTTCTGTCATTGTTGCGGGCGTCAGAGTCAACGAACGTGTATCCCCAGCCACCATCCATGGAGTCAAAGTCGAGCTCAGGTTTGACCCAGAAGGAAATACTGCCTTCGCTGAGGGAAATCCGATTGTTGCACTCGATGATTATTTCCCCTCTGCCTTTTTCATTATTCCCATTGCACCTTAAAGCTTTGCCAATTACACCATCCACGGTTTCCGTCAGGCCAAACATGCTGGTAGCTGTCTTTGACAGCTCTTCCTGCGTTTGTTTGTCATCGAAGCCGTATGTCAGAACAGGAACCGGGACTGGAAGTCCTATTGCACTCAGCGACATGAAGAAGGATGCCACTGCAATAATGAGACAAGCAGCGGCCTGGTTCTTGGAAAGCTTTACGCGCAAGTTAAAAAATGTCTTTTGAATAATCATCAGGTATCCTCCTGTTATAAATTTTGATCCGTTATTATTATTTGTCTGTTTTCTGATCAATCCATATTCGTTACGGCCAGGGATTGAATGATGGCCCATATTTCAACCCCCACATGTCTGAACCGTGAAGATCCATTCTGTTGACAGAGTTCACGTGTCCGTCCGCAAACGATAAATTCGCAGTGTTATTTGCGTGCCGGATATGAAGGGGATTGCCCCCCAGTCCGTGCATGATGGAATACTGCATCATGTCTGCAATATTGATGCTGTCTGCGTGCAGAGGATATTCGCTGGGTGTAAACCCCCCCACATCTTCAAATTTCGCACGCGCCAGGTTTATCCTTGGTGAAAATGCATCTCTTGTGTAATGCCGCAGGCCATATGTCGTGTAGTATTTCCATACTTCGAACCATGCCGCATCCACCCCCTGTCCGCAGGCTGGTTTCAGGCATGGACAACTCATGACCGCCCAGTTCCCATTAACATAGTCAACTATATTTGCTGTCCATATAGGAGAATCGTTTGTAGAATTGATCCATCCATTCCAATCACCTGCGTACATATCCGTGGCAAGAATCACTTGTTTCAAATTGCTGGCGCAGGCACTCCTCTTGGCCATATCCCTCGCATTTTTCAACGCCGGCAGCAGCATCGCCGCCAGAATGGATATGATGGCTATCACAATCAACAATTCGATCAAAGTGAAGGTGCTAGCATGCGTATTTCTCTGTCTGGCAAACACATATGAGTTCATAAAGAAATCTCCTTGTATTTTCACCGTTCAATATTGAGACTGCTAGTTTACAGTCATTCAGCCGCAGCCCTAATGTGTCTTAAAATATTCATTGATCCATCAGTCAGGCATTCATCGTTTTCCGAAGAGTCGTCTTTTGAATAAGCCCCTTGCAACGGACTCCACATCTTGAAGTCCCACGGAGGGATGAAACGGAGCTTTTTGGCTGCTGCAGGATCCGACATTGGCGCATGCGAGGGCAGATAGGCAAGAAGCCTGATCCCATGCATCGACATCATTTCCGAGGGGTTCGATGCCGCCGCTTGTCTCTGCGATAAAATGCATGAACACACCCCATTTTGCCTCCGCCATCCAATCTGCCCTGCTTCTCATTTTCATCCATGTATCTCCATTATTTTCTTTTTACCTGTAATTATATTATCCCACGCTCAAATTGGCAATATACAAAACGCCGTTTATTATATACATATGGCAGAAAATTCACACATTCCCGGTCCGGACTTGACGGTCTCGAATCTTAGCGTAAACTTAATTGTCACCGCACCCAATCCCTGCAAAAGCGATTGGGGGGAAGCAGGCAGGAAGCTCCATATCGATCCATTTTCCCGTTTATACTGGGTGCGCTCGGGGGAGGGGTTCTTTAAGATCCGCAATCAAAATACTGATTATCATCTGCGACCTGGCTTTCTTTTCCTGATTCCAGCTCATACACCCACATATCTCTGGTGTCCTGAAAAGATGGATATTCTCTGGTGTCATTTCAATGCCAGGATTTTTGCTGGAATTGATTTTTTTGAAGCCTATCCATGCGACCTGGAGCTGAATATCCCTGCTGAACAGTGCAAAAAAAACACTGCGCTCTGGTTAAGAATGATCGATGCTTTTTGGAGGGCTGATTTTGCATCCAGGGTTGAGGCGGAAGCTGTTTTAAGATTGTTCCTGTCTGATTTGTTCAGGACAATTGATGAAGACGTGAAAGCCAAACGTTCAGCAACCCTGATACGATTGCGCCCGGTCATCAATCACATTGAAGAGAATTACCGCCATCAGATCGAGATTGCAAGACTGGCGAGGATTATAAGTTTGCAACCGCACTATTTTTCAAATCTTTTCACGAAGGAAATGGGTATGCCTCCGCTCCGCTATATCAACTGGAGAAGAATCAAGGAAGCCCAGTCCCTCCTGAGATTCAGCTCTCTTACTGTCAAGGAAATAGCCCATGGCATCGGATTTGACAATGAATTCTACTTCTCCAAGATGTTCCACTCCATGACAGGAGTTACTCCGACAGACTTCCGCAGCTGCAACAACCTCGACCAGTTGTAAATATTCACTGAACTATGTTCGTTCAGCGAATATTTACATCTAATAGAATGCGAAACCAACAGTTTTAGTACGGATTAAGTAAACGAGATAGTTTACTGAATACGTACCTGCGAAATTCGCATCCCCTGGTTTACCATCGCCTACTGCGAGATCCGCTACATCAGAACGATCTCGGCAACATGCTTATGGCGGTGGATATGGCGAGATGTTTCGGTGCCGCTGTCCCTCCAGGACTTTCCCCGGAACTCGACGACGCCTTAGCCGTACAACAACTCGCCGATCAACTCGGGAAGTGAAAATGGAATCAATTCTGGACATCTCCCATGTTACTTTTTGACCTTCATCAAGGTTTTAGCGTCCAATTCATCCTGTGGTCTTCCTGAAGCAACCTTGTTCTTAATCAAGTCAGTCTTCCCTATGAAATTGACTTCCGCCTTGTAACGGATTTTATTTCGTTCTAACAACCTTAACAGTTCTTCGAAGTCTGGCTGGGTATTCATATAAAAACTTTCCTGCTTCTAATCTCAACTGTTCAAGAATGTCCAACCGCTTCGCTGGACTTTTAGGCACGTCCCAGTCGTTGGCATTCCTGTCATGCATATTTTTAACTGTGATTTTCATATTCATGCTGTATTTACCCTCCGCCTGTCCCCTAATAGCATTCCCTATGCGTCTTTTCCAGGTCAACCAGATTAACCTAGCATAGTGTTTAAGGGTATCCAAGCTTTCATGCCCTCTCAAGTTTTGTTCTTTCTCTGGAACCGGTGCAGGCGCCTATTGTTTTTGGGCAGCGTTTCCAGAAGAGGCAGGAGTTGCCGGTAAACCTCTCCAGGCCGGATACTCAGGGATTTCAACCGTGTCAGAGGATGCTTTCGCGCCCGTCCCGTCCTCCACCAGTCCATATGCAACCATCTGTTCATCCTCTTTCGGCGCAGGAACCGACAGTTCCCAGCTTCCGTTCTTTTCCGCAGCGGGCTGAACGATCCATGGAACCAACGGGTCATTACGATTGTCCGACAGCCTGTAGCGGAAGATCTTAGTCGGCATCGTCTTGAATACAAATTCCACCTTGGTCAGCTTGGAGGGGGCATTGACTTTCATTGTCAGCAGGACATTGTCTCCATCCTTTCTGGCGGTAAGAGCGGTGATTTCCGGGAATGCCGGTTCCTCTCCAAATATGGATTTGAAATAACGCAGGGGGATTACTTCATTTCCACATTGGCTGTGGTTGTCATTTGGAAGCATTATAAGACGCTTGGATGTCGGGATTTCACGGTAGGTCTTAAAAACTATCGGCATCCGGAAGAAAATATCGTCCGTTCCGGAAAGCAGAAGAACGCTCGCCTTGCAATCCTTTATGTATTGCTTTGGATCGAGGACAGCCAGCCAGGCGTCCTGGTCTTCCTTGCGACACAGGTAGATTGGGCCGAAGTACCCGCCGAAATAGCCCGGCATGTCTATGAAACCGCAGCCATATTTGACCGCTGCCGCCTTAAGCTCCGGCTCCAGTCCAATGACGATAAGCGACAAATGAGCCCCTGCCGACATTCCTGAGAGGCAGAGCTTGTTTGAGTCCACTTCCGGACGGCTGCGCAGGAACATGAATGCGCGACGGACAAATTTTACGCCATTGGTGATGCCGTCGGCCTCGGCTCCATAGGTTTCCCATCCGTTGGGAGGGGTGATGCATCGGGCCATGTTGCCGGGGCTGTTGAATTCTGAATAGGGAGGCTTGCGGGGTTCCTTGCGATTCTTGGCCGGTCCGCACCAGTCTATCGAAATGCAGGCGTACCCATTTTTCGCATAGAAGACTGCGGCAACAGGTTTGAAGACATCCAGTCCGGCACCGTGAAGCTGGACTACTCCGGGATATTTCCCTTCCGCTTCCGGTCTCGCGTAGAACGCATAGATCCTTGTCGGCTCGCCATTGAACGGAGCGCCCGCCATGTAAAACTCAGTGACCTTAACTCCTTCATCGGTTTTTTCAGATAAGACCTTGATAGCGGGAGGCAGTTCCTTGAAATCAGGAACATCGAACAATTTGTTTCCGGCATGGCAACAGCATCCGAGCCCCAGGAATCCCGACAGCAGCAGAACAACAGTTTTCCTCATTGCAATTTCCTCTTCCTTTTCGTAATAGTTTTAGAATTAAAAGCTACAGGCAAGATGACACGTAACGAGTCATCTGCCTTTAAATTTTTCATCAAGCCAGCGCCATGCACGGCGGTCGAACTCCGCAGACCAGTCATGTCCAAGGCCTGGAAGCGGAATTATCTGTTTGTCAGAGGAACCCAGACGTATGAAGGCACCCCATGTTTCGAACGGCGGAGACACGGGATCGATGAGTCCGGCATTCATCATCACTGGACATTTCACATCTGGCGCGAAGTTCATCGGATCGTAATAGGCCCAGCATCGCCATTCGGGATCGTCGATTGCCGGTGGAGCGCCGACTAGATCCATCCCGTCGGATTTATCCTTGGATTCCAGATCTCCGGGATTGCGGAAAAAGCTCTTGAATCCGTTGCATCTCGCGACCCATCGGAGATGCGGATAATTTGGTGCGTTAGCTATGCATGGCACCGTCGCAGTGACACGCCTGTCGAGGGCTGGAACGATTATGGAAAGACGTCCCCCCTGGCTTCCTCCAGCCGTAGCCAGTTTTCCTTCAGCCACGTCCGGACGGGAGCAAAGATAATCAACCGCCCTTGCTGCACGCAGATAAACGTTTTTGAAATAAAACTTGTCAACAGGATCATAGATCCAGCTGTCGTTGTAGCCGTGGATCTGCTTGTATTTCGGGAGATCCACATCCTGTCCATGGATCTGGATGTCAATTGCAACATAGCCATGACGCGCGTGTTCCAGTGGACGTGGACGTGCCGCGAATCCTGCTCCAGGAAGAACCAGCATGGCCGGGAAGGGGCCTTTCCCGACAGGTTTTGCGAGCCACGCATAGACACGCCCGCCGTCGGAGCCTGCGAAACTGATTTTATACGATTCCACTTCCTCGCATTTATGGCCTTCCGGATCATAATCAGCGGGCAGGCATGCGCTTTTGAGATTATATTCATCAATTTCCTTGCCCTTGAATATTTTGACCTCGTCCTCAATTTTTGCATCAAGAGGGACAGCGGCGTAATCCGCCATAGCCTTGTCCCAGAATGTGCGGAAATCAGAGGGGCGTGTGTCGCGGATCGGCATTTCGGAAACCTTCCATCCGAAAACACATTTCCCGTCCAGAGGCCTTTTTACCTTTTTGTCCATGTCTGGAAGTCCTGTATCGAGGAGCACCTTGATATCATAGAAGCCTGGATGGAGGCCGGCGGTGTCGATCCGGATCTTGAAACGGTTGGGCGGCAGCGCTTCGGCCTTGCCTGAACGGAACTCCTTCTGAACCATGTTCCGGTGAAGTGTCCAGTTCAAGCTGACCGCACGCAGTCCTGCCTGGCAGATGATCTCTATTTCCTTTCCGTTATCGAAGAGCAGATCCTCCGACCGTTGGCAGTAAAATGCGAATTCAGGCTTCTGCGGCGATGAACATTTATCTCCATACGGCATTGCGAGATTGAGATTCATTGCGCTGGTTCCAAAGTTGATTGTTGCAACGGCCAGTGCCGTCAATATTATTTTATTCATTACGGTCTCCTTTTTTGTTTAATGTATAGTTTTTCATTTTAATAAATTCCTCTTGAATTTATTAAAATGAAAAAACTGTTGGTTTCGCATTTTATTAGATGTAAATATTCACTGAACGAACATAGTCCAGTGAATATTTACCCTATAAGTCTGGAGGAGGAGCAGAATCCAGATTGATCCATTTGTCTATCAGAGCATTGTCTGATGCGAAAGGAACAGGTGGATGTCCATAGGGATTGACATGCCCATCATAAAATAAAAAATTGTCTTTCGCAAAATGCCTGTAGCGGAGTCTCCCTCCCAAATCCCATGCATAAAACAAGCTATAAGAGGTAGCCCAATGATTGGCACCAAACAGATAGGTTTTTCCCGATGGGTATCTTACCGCAGTTATTCTACTTGGAACAGCACCCCAATTCCCTCCCACATTATGATAAAGGGATGTGCTATACGAAGGAGAACTGCCAAAGAATTCCCCCTCTGGATTCTCAGGGCAAGTCCAGATGCTTCCAGGACAGTAGAATGGTTTGACATAGTCTTTGGTGCTTATATAAGGGGCGAGCAGCTGAAACCACAGCCTTTTGTCGTATACATCACATAATGCAATTCCGTCATTGTAATCAATTGAATACATGGAACTGGCGATACCAAACTGCTTCAGATTGCTGGTGCAAATACTGAGTTTCGCCATGGTTCTTGCGGTTTTCAGCGCCGGCAGCAGCATCGCCATAAGGATTGCGATGATCGCAATTACGATGAGTAGTTCGATTAAAGTGAATGGCGTCAGCTTCGCTGGCCTGCGTCTAAAGCACATAGTGCTCTTCAACTCTGCCAGAGCATTCCCAGTTTGATGTGTCAAATCAACTTCTTTCATAAAACTCCTTCTCCTGTATGAAAATTTTACTCAGGCTGTCTATCCACTTTGAATCAGAAAAAGATACGTTTTCCTGACCTGCAAATCAAACGGCTTTGTCATTTCACCTCTTTTTGCGGCGGAGTTCCGCTATACTCCAGATCTCCGGCGTCATTGATGGCGAAGATCGCATTCCAGCCTGCGGAGCCGGTGGATGTTTTGACCAGCAGGCAGTTCCAGCCTTCCCGCAATTGGATCTTCTGTGTGACGTAGTTTTTCCAGGGGCCTTGGATCTTAGGCAGTATCAGTTCCCCGTTCAGCCAAGCCTTGCCATACCAGTCCATGGAATAGGAGAGGGAATGGTTGCTGTTCGTCGAAGGAGAGCGTATCCAGGTCGCCAGATAGGCCACCCCGTTCCCCTGGCTGACATCATAAGGGAAGAGCTTCTGGAGCTGGAGAATCTTGTCCTTCCCGAGATCGATGGCTTTCCAGGACACTTGCTTTCCGTCCATGCCCGTATAGCTGGCGGAAAGATCCACCTTCTCCTCTGGCGGGAAGACAATGTCCATGCTTTTCATATCGTTCTTCCAGTCGTCGAGTCCGGCCTTCTTGTCGAAAAGTCCGATGGCCTGCCATTTGCGGAGCGGGGCCGGAGGGATGGCCCTGAGTTCGATCCGGTTTATGGCCAGGCCTTTTTTGCCCTCGCCGACAAGCGTTATGTCCTGGGGGGACCAGGGCCACTTTAACTGGACGGACAGCACTTGGTGAACCTGCTGCTCCTTTGTGTACGGAACATTTATCCGGCCTGCCGGCCTGCCCATGAACTCTACGTTGATGGGATTGTAATCGCCTCCGAAGAGCCCCCATATCCGCAGTTCATAGATGCCAGGGTAGGGATTGAACCTGAAGGTCATGCGCTCCCCCTGGGATGCGACCAGAAACTTGTCCTTGGAGCCCGGGATATCGACACCTCCCTCCACAGTTTCCGCATTATTATAAGTGCCGGAGGAGGCCCATTGCCGCCGATGGAAAAGATCACTGAAAGTAGAAACTTGGCCCTTGGGTGCTACGGGCACATAGAAGTCGGCAGGCCAGCCAAAGGCTTCGTACCACCAGAGATGCCGCCTGTTGAAATCGTCCAGGAGGCGTGCCGCCTCGTGCGGCCTGTCAGCCCGCCATGCTGCATCGATGGGTTTGAAGATATCTGCGAAAGTAAAATTCAAATCATGATGGCTCCATTCCCCGATGTCTTCTGCTGCGGAAGTATATTTTTCACCCGCTCCATAAAGGGTCTCCGTCGCCCCTTGGGTGAGCGGACTGATGGCGCGAAGGTTGTCCACGGCATGTCCGAGTTTTGCAATTTCCTCCTGGCTGAGCGGGACATTCATGTCCTTTGGCGCCTTGACCCCTTTTACCTTGACGACACCTGGCATGAAGGGATTGAGCTTGACCGTCACGGTCCGGGCGGCGGGCAGCCCTTCGCCCGTCACAAGATCAGTCGCCCCCTTCGGGTCAACGTCGAAGGAGAGGATGACCTCTCGCGGCCTTGGAGTGCGGTTGACCAGATAGACAGTCAATTCATCTTTGTCATGGGCATACCAGCAGGCGATCGGCCCTTGCCCGCCGCCTTCGCCAAGAAAACGTTTGTATTTGAGATCGGGGATTGCACGCCAGGCCTGTACGAAGAGGCGCAATCCTTCGTCGGCGGGAGGCAGGCACCACTGGCCGCCGTAGTTGCAGTACTCGAGCTTCCCTTCGGCCAAGGCGAGGGCCGGTCCTTCGAGCTGATAGGGATGTGAACGGTATGCCTGGTTGCAGTTCATGCCATTCGGGTAGATAGGTCCCCATGGAACAAGGTTCTTCAGTGTACGGCGAAGCGATTCAGGCGTCCGCTGGTCGAAATTGGCGAATTCCACGGGGTCGGGGTAGTTCCACTCTGTGCCGACGCTCTGGTCTCCACCGAACTTTCCGATGCCTGCCCCCCATCCCAAATCCCTGCGGCTGGCGAGGAGTGCGGGATCGAGTCCGCCTTCACGGTTGAACACCCCGTCGCTGAAAAGGCGTGCGTCCGGAGAATATTTGCGCAGGGCATTCAACATCTCCTCACGAAGACTGAGAACCTTCTGGCAGCGCCAGGAGAGCCAGGCCTCGCGATAGTCAGAGAACAGTTTCTGGCGTCTCGCCTTGAAGGCGGCCTCATCTCCGGCGACAGGACCAAGCTTGCATCCGGTCTCCTTGCAGAAGAGGCCGACCGTGAAATCGTCGCATCCAAGCTTGTCATCGAAAAACCAGCAGTCCAGTTCCGAGGGCCAGTCCCACTGACGGGTGCGTACGCCCGCGAAGGCCGGGTATTTCCCGTACTGGCGGCCCATGGCTTCCATTAGGTCAACCATGTATTTCCTGACCACGGGATGGGCCGGATTCGGCATGCGGGCGCCGGAGCACCCCCTCCAAGGTTTGCCGGAGGCGTCTCCCGTCAGAAGCATTCCATCCTCCGGGACGCCTGACTGCCTGGCGAGCAGGGGGATGAGGGACCACAGTCGTTGGTTCATGAAGTCGGCCACAAGGCGTACGCCATACTTTTGCGCCGTCAGGAGCATGAGCTTGAAGATGTCGCGCTCCATGGGATCGACCACCCGTGCGCGGTAGCCTTTGCTGTAGATGTCCCGGCCTTTGGGAAGCATCAGTTCGGGTTCGCCCTGGAGAAAGTTCATGTCATATGACTGCACGGGGAAGACGCAGATGTTGTCGCCCCTGTAGGCGGAGAACTGTCCAAAGCGTTCCCAGGCGGTATGGAGCGCCTTCCAGTCCCTGAAGCCTCCTTCGGTGTTACGGGGAAGGAAGCCTGAGACTGGATCGTTGCCCTCCCACAAGGATGGCATGGTGCGCTCGACGACGCCCAAGTTTATCTGCTCTCCGTTCCAGCCGAATTCATTCTTCCTGTTCCAACCTCCTGCGGCTTCCGGAAGGGCAGGGAGGCCATCGGGAAGTTCGTAGAGCTCTATTTTCGCCATGGCGCCCTGCCGGTTATTGGCAAAACCACGGTTGAGGTTGCTGCAATAGACCATGACATCCATGGCCTTGCAATTTGGCCAGACCACGAAGGAGAGGGGGCTGAAGGGGCCGGATTCAGGAGCGTCTCCGGCATCGAGGTTCCAGCCGTTGTAATGGCCGGTAACCTGGTCGGTGGCATACATTGAAACGAGGCGCTTGATGTCGTTGGGAACCTGTCCGACGACGAGATGGGGGCGTCCCGGATTCCTGACCTTCAATGTGTAGGCAAACCAGTCGGCGCCTTCATATTTGACTTCGGCCTTTTCGCCTTCCTTGACTCGCCGCCAACTGTCGCCATCCTTGACATAGCCGAAGGAACGCATCGGACTTGTCCCGGTGACACGATACTTGCCGATGTCTGACCCGACAACCTGGCTTGTCCCGTTGTCGCGGAAGACATGCTCCTTGTCGGATGGCAGGGTGCAGTCTACGCTGTCAACCAGCTCCCTGCGGTAGCCGGAGATATCCTTGCCGCCGGCATTGCGCGGCCTTTCAAGAGGGGTTGGATCCACCACGACAAAGGCCCAGGGTCCGTCAACTGCCCGTCCAGCTTCATCGCGTACTACGTACTCGAAGGCACCCTCCTTGTCGCAGGGATATTCAAACTCGTCGGAGGCCTGGGATTTTCCACCGGACAACTTCAAACTCTTCTGCCAAATGACCTTTCCATCGCCGCGCTCCTCAACAATCTCCATGGTATAGGAGGTCGGCTCGACTGTGGCCTGGGCGACACAGACGGTCAGCGGCTCGCCGCGTTTGAACACCATGTCGGAACGCCCCTTCGGATAGATGGACAGGGAGCGGTCCGGATCAGTCTTGTCCACCTTCGAAAGTCCGATGCGGAGACGTTGCATCGCTTCCTTCATCTCGTCGTTACAGGCATAACTGTAGGTGGCATGGATGTCAATGATGTGCTTTCCGCCGAGGAGAGGGCGTACTGCACGGGCCCGGTAAAGGAAATCAAATCGCTGGCTGTCAGTGGCTCCGATCCGATCAGTGGCCTGGTAGAGCGGATACTTTATCCCGTGACTCTCACCCTGGAAATACAGCAGAGGGATGCCGTCCAGCCAGACCTTGAAAAAGCGCGGCATCTCGCCGACGTGCGCGGCAAATTCGTAGAGTCCGGATTCGGGCAGATCAACGGTGAAACGGCGCTGGGCGTAGCGGAACTCTTCGCCCTGTTCAAGATTCAAAGGAAAGTCGGGAGAGCAGACCTGGACTCGTTTCATGTCGTCGGAATCATGTGTCAAGGCATCCGCTGGCAAAGGAGAGAGCTTGTCCGTTCCTGGTATCTGCCAGAGGATTTTCAACTTTGGCGATGTCGGCTTGTTGTCGGCTGGCCTTACAAAGATGGACAACGGAACTTCGCCGGCCGGAAGCTTCAACGGTTTTTGAAGCGCTACTTCGTCCAGCATCCGTCCGTTGACTTGGAGGATGCAACTTACGTGGCTGTCCGGGGCAGGCTCTATGGCAAAGCGGTATTCGCCCTCTTTCTCCACATGCAGTTTTGCATAGGCGGCCAGGGACCAGGCGCCGCCACTTCGCACGAAAAGGGGGCCCTTTGAGGTATCCCGGTTTTCCTTAGGCCAGGAGACTTTGCTCATGTTCAGCGTCAGCTCGGATCCTGGAAGGGCAACAGTACCGGCGTAACACCAGAAAGTCGGGCCTCCATAATAGTGAACCGCCCATCCGGAGGAGCCGGGTTGTTGCGCGGCAGGCTCCGCAGCATGGCAAAGAGCCAAAACTCCAAAAGAGATACAAACGAGAATCAATTTCCATAATGGTGCAGTCTTTAAAAGTTGACGGTCTGAAAATTCTTTCATGGCTTCATTCTCCTTTTTCATCACTATTTGGAATTGAGATTATATTTTTTACGCTTTCACCTTCGCGTAGAACGGGCTTGAAGATGCTGTCGGGAATCATTGTTTTGCCTTTAAGGCGCGACATCACTATTTCCGCTGCGGCAATTCCGACTTCCTTTTTGCATTGATCGACAGTGCCTGGGAGAGGGGAGAGGAGTCTTATGAAATCCATGTTGTCGTAGCCCACGACCGAAATGTCATCCGGTACTTTTATGCCTTTGGAAGCAGCCTCGTTATAAAGCTCGAGTACCTGATAATCACTGAAGCAGAATACGGCTGTGAATCTTCCTATTGCCTGGAGGAAGGAAGAAACATTCGGAAAAACTCCGGGCTTCATTTTATTTTCGCGCATGACGTCAAAAAAGGCTTCCGCCCTTTTAAAGTTGACGTTGCCGACAAATGCGATCCTTCGGTGTCCCTGGCTGACGAGATATTCAGATGCAATGCGTCCCCCTGAATAATTGTCATTGTATGCGGCGGAAACACCTTCTATTTTTGTATTGATTGTCACAACCGGTATGGTTTTATTCAGCTTCCTGAAATAGTTGAAATTATTGTTTTCCTTGTTTGTTGGGGCGATGATAAGACCATCAATGCCTTTTGCCATCATGAATTGAACCGATTCAAGTTCCTTCTCCGCAGAAGAGTGTGAAGTCGAAAAGATCATATGATATTTTTCCGTTTCGATTATTTCCTCAATTCCGGAGATGATTTTGAGCCAGAACGAAACGTCCGGGTTTTCATATATCTGCACCCCGAGCAGCATTGTTCGTTTGGATGCGATTGCGCGGGCGTGGCAGTTCGGAATGAAATTATATTTCCGGATCACTTTTTCGATGCGTTCACAGGTCGCGTCGGCAAGCTTGTATTTTTTCGCCTTGCCGTTCAGATACATGGACGCCGCAGTGAGGGAGACTCCCGCCTTTTCAGCGATGTCCTTCAGCGTTGGTTTTCTTTTTGTCATTTGTTTCCTGTATTTGTTTCATCTGTCCTATGCAGAAGAGAAGAGATCTTGGAACGTGGAAGAACGTCTTCCATTTCCCCCCCTTGTGATAGTGGGTGGGCTGGCCGCTCCTGTTGAGATAGGCGTACCATTCGCCATGTTTCCTGTCGCGGAAATGTTTCCAGGACCATGCGTCAACATCCTCGAACATGTCCAGAAATTCATTTTTCCCGCTCAGCCTGTATGCGAAGATCGCAGCTATCGCGGCTTCATTGTGCGGCCACCACAGCTTCATATCCCATTGCAGTTCAATATTGGGCTTCCCAAGGACATCCATGAAATAATAAATTCCGCCATGTTTCCGGTCAAGGCCGAATTTATACAGGCCTGAAATCATCTTGCAGGCCTTTTCAATCAGCTTCCCGTCATTTCGGCCTTCAGCATACTGGAGGACAAACCACATCGATTCAAGACCATGACCCGGATTTATCATCCTGCCGTTGCAGGAATCGAGATCAAACGTCCCATCGGGATTGACATTTTCAAATATCACCTGGTATTCCTGATTCCAGAACTTATCCATCACCGTATCAACTGCGATTTTGGTGTCAGAAACATAATCCTCGGATCCCAGGCAATCCTTCATGACGCTGCCGAGATTCGCCAGGATCATGTAGCTGGACAGGGAAAGCCGCTTCTGTTTCCCGGTAAGGGATTTTTCCCACCGTCCTTTCGGGTTCGGCATCCTTGAGATATAAGTACGCATCGCGGCTTCAGCCTCCATACGGTATTTCCTTTCACCGGTCGCCTTGTACATCGCCGCAGCTCCCATCGCGGCAAAACAATCTGAAAAAATGCTGTAGGGCGCAATTGAAGGCCGGCCTCTCCTGTTCAACGCAAAATAATAGCTTCCATCCTCTGATTTCCCGTTATTTACAAGGAAGTCATATCCCCGCATGGCGATGTCCAGCCACTTTTTATTGCGGTACTCCGACATGTAAAGGGTGGCGAACATATAGACAATGCGCCACTGCATCCACATGAATTTTTCAGTATCGTAGGTCGAGCCGTCACGGTCAAGAAACGTGAAATAGCCTCCGTATTTCCTGTCGACGCAGTTCTTCTCCCAGAATGGAACCACGGATTCAAGCAGTTCATTTTCATAGCGCGTGATTGTCCTGTTGAGATTCATCGTTTCACCTGCCTGTCCTCCCGTATCTTTTCCCTGCTTCATAGAGTGCGTTTATGTTTTCAACAGGAGTGCATGGCGCAAGATTGTTTGCGGCAATCAATATGAAGCGTCCTCCTTCCATAACGCCCGATTCGCAGATGCGCCTGGCTTCCGAAACGATCTGTTCCGTTGTCCCATCCTTGACCGCCATGATGGTTGGACCGCCGCTGATTTCAATGCCCGGGCCGAGCTGTTTCCTCAGCCATCCATGATCCACCGGGAATCCCGTATCAAATGACTTGACATTGAATTCGCCGGCGAGGAACTTGAAATGGTGGGTCGCATTGCCGCACAGGTGAATCGTGCATCCGCCGCCATCGTGGAACTCGTCGAATATCCGTTTCATGTAGGGCAGGATGAACTCTTTGAATTGCTCGCATGAGAGCATTGCAATCGAATCGTCCGCGTAGAAGAAGCCGCCCTTGTGCCTGTGATTCCCCCTGTAGTCCGGATCATGATCCCAGTTCCATTCACGATGCGCCTTCATCCTCCGTATTGTGTTGCGGGTGATGTAGTCCATCAGATCATGGAAATATTTCGGATTGTCGAACATGTCCGTCATGACTTCAACCGCCCCGCGCAGTTTTATGGCGCAGTCGAAGACCCCGTCTGTGCCAGCGCAGGGAAATCCGGTCGGAGGCTTTACCGGAAGGCCATGGAAATCAAGGCCTGCCCTGCAGATCTCCATCATCTTTTCATATACTTCCATCGCCCTCTTCATGAAATCTCCGCGTCCTAAGAAAGGGTCTGGCTCGGTCCAGTCGTAAAACATGTCCGGGGCTTCCCTGAGGATTTCAACCGTGTCCGGAACATCCGTGTCTCCAAAATATGTGATCGGACATCCAAACCATGCCTGCTCATATGAATTCTGGAAGTCCAGGGAAAGCTGCCAGCCTTTTTCCGGCAGCCCCATTTCCCTGTCGCATATGATATTGTGCCTCGTGTAATATTGATATTCGAGCTGACAGTTCACCTGGGCTTCCGCCTTCGTGAAAAAGTCCTTGAAGGTGAATCCTGTTTTGTTGATTTCAGGATTGCTGAGGAAATTGCGGATACTCCCGGAGACCGACACGGGAATTCTGTCATGGATGCCTTTCCCATAGTCGTTCCACAGGGAACGGACTTCATCGTTGTGCCTGGCGTAATCCGGCTTTTTGTCCAAGAAAAAACTCATATCCATTCTTCCTTTCTTTCTTCAAAAACTGTCCATAGCCCAGATAAAGTTGAATCATCAACCTGGATTCCGCTGTATTGCTCCAAGCGCCAGGGATAGGATTTCCCGTTCATCCCTTTTCGGATTCCAGAGGGTTTCCGCGAAAATTGCGGCACTGACGGGGATTTCCTCCTCGAACAATCCGTCTTCAATCAGGCCGGTAACGGTCATTTTCAACGGATTGCAATCCAGGATCTGCCTGTAATATTCCATTGCCAGCGGGTAATTTTCGAGCCAGAGCTTGTTCACCTTGTTCCATCTGGCCCTGCGTTCCAGCAGTCTCTTATGGATGAATTCCGGTGACCTGCATCCCAGGACAAATGGCCCGTGATGCTCGAACTCATCACCCCAGCGCAGGCAAATCCACCCCTTGGGAACCATTCCGAATTCAGTTTTTCCGCGGAACTCAGCCAGTTTCCTTGAATATTTGATGGTCGCCTCTAAAGAATTCAAGTCCTGTAGTTGGGCGTGGGACATTTCATAGTTGTATTTCGGTACGGGATCATAGAAAAAGGGGATGACCCCTGCATCTTCCCAGACGATCACAATCCGGGGGTCGAGGTCTTTCAAGTCGGCATAGTTTTCCGCAATGGAGGTGGCGTGAAGCCCGAACTGGAGATGGAGATCAGGGTTTTCCTTGAATACGTCTGCCGCGATTTCGTTTACCCAGCCGCAGACAAGCCTGGCGATTGACTTGTCGCCGATCCGGGTATCCTTGCGTTCTGTGAATGACTGGAAATAAATTCCATCCATGCCCAGCGGAGTATATTCATCTCTGTATTTTTTGACAACCTCCGCTTTGATTTTCTCCCGGTTTCGGATGTCGGTCGGATCCAATCCCTCGATCCCCCAGCCCCAGTGGAAGCCAAGTATCACCTTGACTCCCCGGGAATGGGCGTAATCAACGACCTCCCGGCAATTCAGAGGAGGGCAGTCATTCCATATCGTAAGCATATTCATCTTCATCCGGGCCATGTTGTCGATCAGGCGCCGGTAATCATAGATCACGTATCCCCAGGTCCAGATTCCGCGGTTTTCGATCAGAGGATGTTCCTGGATGGAGAAATTCGCAATTCCCGGCATTGCATCGCTTAATTTTCCCATTCCAGCCGGCTCGTCAACATTCAATGTCCCCAATATGCGGGTGTGAAAATCCTCCACTCCATACAGCACCCCTTCCTGATCGAATCCTGAGATCGCCATGATCCGCATTCCGTCTTCATCCGGGGAGTCCAGGGCTGTAAGAGAATATCCTTGATGGTGATAAGGCAGATTGACCAGCCCCTTGTCCGCAAGTTCCCTGATCCTCGGATTATTCGCGGCGGTCCCCAGAAGGAAATGGTGTGACTGCGAACTCCATTCATATGCATCCGCCGGATGAACGCCGACCACATAGGGGAAAAAATCCTGCACCATTTTCTGCAGTTCGTCCACTGCAAATTTTTCGATGCCCTCGTATGATCCGTAAATAATATGCCACCTGGCATTTTTATACCTGGGAACATAGTTGCCCATATGAAAGACTCCCTTGCGTTTGTTTAATGCTTCAGTTTTGGTAGATTGAAATATTCCCGATAGGCATTGACCATCGCGA
>JBAQUG010000404.1:0-2042 GCA_049297395.1 Victivallales bacterium
AGCAAACTATTACTCAAAATGGAGGTGTTTATGTCTTCACTGATTTTCTCCCGTTTCGTTCTCAGGTCGTCAAAACTTCTACTCGTCGCTTTGCTGGTATCACTTTTCAGCAGTCTGCCCATCTGTGCCAGCGACCTGCCGACCTGGCCGTCAAACTGGCAGGTTTTCGGTCCGATACCCAAGGGCGAAGATGAGGGACTCGATGAGACAACCTTGTCCAGCGTCCCAAAGGCCCTCACGCTCAAGGGTAAAAGCTACCAGTCCCGCAGCGTAACGGCGACAGACGGTCTCATTGATTTCCAGAAGGTGTTTTCCATCACCGCCAGCGAGCGGACTGGCGCCTGGATTTTTTCCGAACTCGACTGTCCCACGGAAATCACCTTGGAGGCCGGCGCCGGTGCCGATTTTTGGATGGAATGGTTTGTCAACGGCAAAAAAGTATTTGACACCCTTGATGAAGGCAATAATTCACTTGTCTATGATGCTGACAACCACCGGTTTGCGCTTCGTCTGAAGAAAGGGAAGAATATCATCGCCGCCCACTGCCTCAGCGGCTCCGCAGGCTTCCTGGTTGTAAGCGGCGGCCTTAGGGAGGCGTCGGCAACTGCGGCAGGCCCCGGCTCGGGCAAGTTCGCGCTTGGTGACTGGCACGGATATGCGGCAGGTCTCACCATAGAAGCTGCGCCTGCACCCAGAACGGGCGAGGCGCTGGCGTGGAAAAGCAAGGCGTTGAGTGTGATCCAGTATAAGCCTGTGAACGCGCCAGCGGATTGGACAGGATATCAGTCGCTGAAATTTTGGATACGGGCGGATGGGCCGACTGACGTACCGATCCGGGTTATCGTCAGTTCTGGTAGCGGTTACTACTTTGCGACTTGTCCACCGCCAAGTAATGTGTGGCAGGAAGTCTCGCTGTCCTTGAACGAATTCCTATCGATCAAGTCCCCGGCAGGCTGGAACAGTATTGATAAGATTGAGTTATACACATACGGCTGGACATTGCCGGAGCCGAAGGAGGAGCGCGTCATTCATTTGATGGATTTCGAGTTGGAGGCCTTGTCCGGCGGAGCGGCGTCTGTAAGTTTTCCTCCCAGGAACTTATCAGACCTTCGGAGCCAGCCGTCGCGGGTAAAGGAACCACCCCTTTCTATCGGGAAAGATGATCGGTTTTTGTGCAAGATATTCACCTATCCCTCCGGTAGTTTTAACAAAGATGACTGGGACGCCGATCTGGAGAGCCGAAAATCAGGCAAGCCCTTTATCCCAAAAACAGTGGCGGGTATTGTGTCGAGCAATCTGGCGCATATGACCTCGTTGGTTGCAGATCATCCTTCGCTGGATGGCGTGGTTTTGCTGTTCTACTGGTCGGTGCTGGAGCCGGAAGAAGGGAAGTATCGCTGGGAGATCCTGGATCAGGCGCTCAAATATTGGGGAGATCGTGGCAAGAAGGTCGTGCTGAATCCGGCCAGTATCGGGCTGTCTGTGTATTTTTGCGAAGAGTGGGGCGGATATCAGGATGCCCTCCCAAAGTGGGTGGTGAAAGCTGGTGTTCCCACTTTAACCATAAAAGAAGTGTCTCTCACCTATCTGGGACTGCCGGGCGGGTCTCTCTTTCCTCTGACCTGGGACGAAGTGTACAAAGAAAAATATTCAGCATTCATAAAAAAGCTAGGTGCCCGATATGACGGGCATCCGGCATTGGAATATGTGCGGGTGGGAACGGGAAGACTGGGCGAGGAGGGAGCGCCTCGCACGTACAATAAGGAACTAGGGTGCTCCACTTTCACGGAGGAGGCCGAGAAGGCCGGGTTTCCCGAACACTGGTATGAAAGCGTTCTCTGGGCAATTGAGGCATACGAGGGGGCCTTCCACAAGACACCCCTTTCAGTTGATTTGAGCACGGCCTCCTTTCTTTACAAAACCCCTCTGTATTTCACCCAGATCAACACGGTGTTGAGTCATTGCCTGAAAAACAAAATCATGGTAGGGTATAATGGAATGCAGATCAGCACGCAGCTGTCCATCCGCAGTGTCAATAGGAG
>JBAQUG010000405.1:0-5269 GCA_049297395.1 Victivallales bacterium
GCCTTCAGATGGCTTTCAGAATCCAGGAGACCTGCGGATTTCGCAACCGCCGCGATCATGAGCCCGTTCCAGTCGGCGAGAATCTTAGTGTCACGCAACGGCCTTGCTCTTCTTCCCCTGTAATCAAGCATTTTCGATCTTATACCTGCGATAATCAACTTCATTTCAGGAACGGTCTTGTCGAATTCACTGGCAATCTTTTCAACCGAATAGCTCAGGTATAGGATATTGTTTGCCGAAGCACCGTGTATGGGGTCCGTATAATTGCCCTGAGCGTCCACGTTGAAATATCTCACTGCTACAAGTGCTTCATCATTGCCAAGAACGGAAAACACCTCTTTGTATTTCCAGACATAGAACTTCCCCTCCTCGCCTTCGCTGTCGGCATCCTCCGCAGAGTAGAATGCACCTTCGGGAGACGTCATGTCGCGCAGCACATATCCTATGACATCGCGCGCGGTGTCCGCATATTCCTCTTTTCCGGAAATCTGACAGGCTTCGACATAGGCCATGACAAGCATTGCCTGATCGTACAGCATCTTTTCGAAATGCGGCAGCAGCCACTTCGCGTCCGTGGAATACCTGTGGAATCCTCCGCCAAGCTGATCATAAATCCCCCCTGCCCTCATTTTATCCAGGGTGAACTCAACCTGCCTTAATATTTCCTTGTCGCCGGAAACCTTGGCCTGCCTCAACAGGAAAAGCAATCGGTGCGCTGAAGGGAACTTCGGCGCATTTCCAAAACCACCGTGCGTCCTGTCGAACTCCGAGGAGATCTCCTCTACGGCCTTCACGCACAGCCCCGCTCCGACCTCCGCTGCGAATGTCTTGTCGGAATTGCCTTTAAGGGCAGCTGAAACTTTTTCTGCGGACGACAGGACATCAGCCTTCTTGTCCTTCCAGAGATCAGCTATCTTGGGAAGAATCTCAAGGAGGCCTGTCATCCCGAAGCGGCTCTCCCTGGGAATGTATGTGGCGGCAAAAAAAGGCTTCTTGTCGGGAGTCATGATGATCGTCAGGGGCCAGCCGCCGGTTCCGGTCAGTGCCTGGCACACGGACATGTAGACATTGTCGATGTCAGGACGTTCCTCCCTGTCGACCTTGATGCTTATGAAGGACTTGTTGAGGGTTTCGGCTACCTCGTCATTTTCGAAGGACTCCTTTTCCATGACATGACACCAGTGGCAGGTGGCGTATCCGATCGAGAGGAATATCGGCTTGCCTTCATCAGCCGCCTTCTTGAACGCCTGGTCGCACCAGGGATACCAATTGACTGGATTATGTGCGTGCTGGAGAAGATATGGGCTTTTCTGCCCTTCCAGGGGATTTGAATGCAATGACATTGGAGCAACTCCTGTTATAAATAGCAATAGGATCCTTGATGACCATGATACCGCCATGTTGAATATTAAACTGCCGCGGGAAAACCGACTTGGTTAACTTATTATCGCAAATCGAAGATTCAAATAGAGGAGGCTCATCAGAATAATGACATATTGAACACCCTGTTGGCGTTCTCACTAATCCTAGTTGAAAGCATATCGAAACTGAGATTCATTGCCAATGCTGCTTTTCCGTACACTTCCCTTATGCCAATGGCCTTGTCATCCGTCTCCAGGAAAATCTGTCCGGGAGGAAGTTCATGAAGCAGTTCACTCAGCTTTACATCATTCATAAGAGCCCCGCCGAAGGAAAGATAAAAACCATGATCGAGCATCTGGGCTGCAATTTCAGAGTTTCCCCTGAAACCATGGACTATCCACTTGATGCCCGCACTGCAGCGCTTCTTCTCCGCAATGATGTCAGGATACGCCCTGACACAGTGGATTATGATGGGTTTTTGAAGCCTGACAGCAATTCCAACCTGAATCCGGAAGGCCCTCCGCTGGGTCTCGAAAGGAACCTTGCATACCCTGTCAAGGCCGCACTCGCCTATCGCAACAGCATTTTTACCTTTCTCCTCAACAAGACCCAAATCACGCTCCAGGATATTTTCTGATACATGCCATGGATGAAGCCCGACCGAATATAAAATTTTTCCGGGAACATCCTGTTCCGGGAAAATATTCATTATTGCAGTTTCCTCCAAATCTTTTGCAGGAGAATGCCGATGTAAGTTGAAATAGCCCATTGCCTATGCCTGCTCCAATGCTAATTTTCATCTTTGAACTTTTTTAAAATCCTAAAAAAGTATCATTCTCTGAAAACGTGATATATTATAGATGTGTAACTGGAAAAGAAAATCAAATGATTGAACATCATATTTCGTTCCCCAAGAATAATGCCGATGTCTTCGCCCTTGCGGGAACATCGGTATACGAATGCATAACGCGTGCCGGCCTGAGAATAAAGAATCCCTGCGCAGGACAGGGCACATGCGGCAAATGCCGCATACGAATCCTGTCCGGAGAAGCCGCTCCTTCAGACAAGTGCCGGAATATCTTCTCGGAAAAGGAATTGTCCGAAGGCTGGCGCCTCGCATGCAGGACGCATGTGACTGGAGATCTTTCCATAGAAGTTCCCGACGAGTCAGTGCCTGAAGAAGGCATCATAATTGTAACATCCGACGACACCAGCAGCGCTTATGAAATCAATCCGCTGATAAAGAAGAAATTCCTCAATCTGGCAAACCCCACGCTTGAAGAGCCTGTCGCGGACCTCGAAAACCTAATGCGGGCAATTTCACACGCACGTTTCGACCTGAACCATCTACGGCAGCTTCCTGATTTCATGAGAAAGAACAATTTCACGGGGACTGCGGTTTACTCGGAGAAGAACCTTATCGCCCTGGAGGACGGAAACACTGAAAATGCGAACTTCGCAGTGGCTGTGGACATCGGAACCACAACCGTCGTCGCCGCACTTCTCGACATGAACACCGGAAAACAGCTCGGATGCCAAGGCCTGCTCAATCCCCAGGTGAAGTTCGGCGATGACGTCTTAAGCCGCATCTGCGCCCAGAGCCAGTCAGAGAAGAATCTCAAAACCCTGCAGAAGGAGATAGTCGCCGCGCTCAACAAGCTCATCGGCGAACTCTGCGGAGCCTTCAAGGTCTCCTCCACCAATATCTATGCCGTCAGCATCGCCGGCAACACGGTCATGGAAAATCTCTTTCTTGGAATTCCCGTTAAAGCCCTCGGAGAAATCCCGTTCATACCTCCTTTCAGCAAATCGCTCCGCTTCATCGCTTCGGAACTTGGACTCATGGTCAATCCCGGCGCCGAAGTCTTCATTTTCCCGGTCATCGGAGGATTTGTCGGAGGTGACATTGTTTCAGGCCTCGTTGCAAGCCGGCTGAATGAAAGGATCAACCCCACTGTCTTTGTGGACGTAGGGACAAACGGCGAGATCGTGCTTCTCTACGGGGGGAAGCTTTATGCTGCATCTGCGGCGGCAGGTCCTGCATTTGAAGGCGCCAGGATCGAGGCCGGCATGCGCGCAGCAGCAGGAGCCATAGAAAAAGTCATAATCAAGGACGGGGAAGTCCTGATAAATGTCATCCGCAACGTGGAACCCAAGGGAATCTGCGGAAGCGCATTGATCGATGCCTCCGCTGAAATGCTCAGATGCGGCCTCATCGATGAAACCGGAAGGATCGTATCCCCCGATGAATGTCCCGCTGGCACAAGCGACAGTCTCAAAAAACGCCTCGTCGCATCAAAGGACGGCAATACCCATGACTTCCTGCTGACTCCGCTGGAAAGCAGGAAGAAAATATTCCTGAGGCAGAAAGACATACGCGAACTCCAGCTCGCGAGCGGGGCTATCCGCGCCGCAATAAACATTCTCCTTAAGAATGCCGGCCTCCGTGAATCGGAAATAGATTCCGTGCTTGTCGCCGGAGGTTTCGGATACTTCATCAGGCGTGTCCATGCAAAGAGAATCGGCCTTATTCCAAATCTTCCTGATGCAAAGATCAGGTTCATAGGCAACTCCTCCCTTGAAGGAGCAAAAGCCGTCCTGTACTCGCGTGAACGCCTCAGATACGCGGAGAACATCGCCGCGCAGGTTAAATATGTCGAAGTCTCACTCGACCCCGAATTCCAGACCGAGTTCGCCAACGCCATGATGTTTCCATCTCAGGATCAGTTCTAAATGGAAAGCTTGCTAATTGCATAAATCAGGTTACAGTATTGCCCCTTTCTGAAAAATATCTTCATTGTCGGGGTGTAGCGCAGTCTGGTTAGCGCGTCTGCCTTGGGAGCAGAAGGTCGTAGGTTCGAATCCTATCGCCCCGACCACTTTTTTAGCCTCATTGTTGAACTTAGCTCAATTCTCTCGCCCCTCGCCTTGGGCAATTCTAATTTAGCCTCATTCTAGCCTCAACCGTCTTGTGTAAATTTTGTGCAAATGCCATCTTGCATTTGCGTAACTTATAGCATATTGTCTCATAAATCAGCAAAGAGGGCTTTTTTATGTCAATCCAAAAAAGAGGTGGATCAAGTTACCATTATCGGTTTTTCTTCAAAGGAAAGATATATTCCGGTGTCTGCCATAACTGCAATACCGATACAGAAGCCAAAGCCTACGAGAAAATCCAACGTGAAACCGCCGTCACGGCCTCCAAAAGCTCCATAGACAAGGAAAATATTGAGAAGATATACTATAAGCAATCCGGCATAGAAACCGAGAAGATCCCCCTCGCCGATGGATTCCATAGGTTTCTTGAAATAGGCAAGAGCGATAGCGTAGGCGACAAGTTCAAGGGACAGAAGGAATCATACTGGCGTGACTTTGTAGCTTTCCTGAAATCCCAATTCCCAGAGCTTACCAGCATTAATGATGTCAAGAAGGATCATGCGATAAAATATATCGGGTATTTGCAGAATCATGGACGTTTTGACAAGACAGTCAATCAGCCTGGGAAAGAATCATTCAAACAGAAAGGCAAGATCGGAAGCCGTACAATCAATGTCTTCCGTGTCACATTGAAACAGATATTCAATGCCCTTGCTGAAAACAATCCATTTGCAGAAGTAAAGAAGTTAAAGGAGAAGGACAGCGGAGAAAGGGAGATATTTTCAGAAAATGATATAGCGAAGATTATTAAGAACAGGAATACTGATATCTTTTGCTTCCAGATAGTCGTAGTGGGGATATACACCGGATTAAGGCGTGGTGACATATGCACACTCAAATGGGGCTGTCCTACCAACCAGATAATGATATAGAGCAAGCCTCCTGAATCTGGTAACACTTCGAATATGGTTTTTAAATAAACTATTGATTGGAGTGTTACTGATGAAAAGGAAGAAAGCAAAGACCAAAG
>JBAQUG010000406.1:0-2308 GCA_049297395.1 Victivallales bacterium
AATATGAGCTTACGCCAGCTGGCCCCCGTGAAATCGGAGTTTTCACCCAGGATGACTTCTTTCGGTTAACGAATATGCACGTTTTCAAGCATAGGAATCTCAAAGTTATCGCGGCAATGGGTTTCCCTGACGTAATATTCCTTATCAATTCCGATAACATGAGCTTTATCCGAAAGATTACAGTGAAAGACCCTGTCTCCCTTAAACACTTCTATTCAAGGAAGCCTGCCTTAATTGGGACAATAGCCCCATCTCCTGATGGTGAAAAGCTGTTCGTTCAGACAACGGGATCCTTTCAGATTGTCGATGTAAGTACCGGGAATCCTGAATACATCCGCGACTACTTCTTCAGGCATGTCTGTTTCAATCATATGCTCGCATCGAATGATACGAAGTGGGAACAAAGGGAGGGCAAGTAGGACATGAAAATATCCTCAGCTTGCATATATGCCCTCAATATCCCGTTCATCGAATCTTTCCGGCATAGTCTATCTGCCCGGAATCATTCCGACTCCATAATAGTGAAGATTACGACCAAATCCGGTATTTCTGGATTCGGCGAAGGAGTGCCTCGTCCATATGTTACCGGGGAAACTCGAGATGCGAGCATTGCCCACATCAGAAATGAATTACTTCCGCGGATAATAGGTACTGAATGGGGTGCCATTACCCCAAAACAAGTACTCGCTGACATTAGTAATATTCTGCCTTATATGGCGTCAGAGAAAACAGTTGTCTGGAATGCTTCACGGTGCGCCGTCGAGCTTGCGCTAATTGACTGCTTGTGTCGCAGTGCTGGCCTTTCTATCAATGAGATATTGCCGCCGACATCGCAGACAGTCACCTATTCAGCGGTCATTGGTACAGACAATACGACTAGGATTGAGAAGAGTGCACAGCGATGCAAAACTGCTGGCTTCAAGTACATCAAGATGAAGGTTTCAGGAGTCAAGGATGTTGAGCACGTCGCCATTGTACGAGACGTATTGGGACCGTCAGTGTCCATAAGATTGGATGCGAATGCTGCATTCAACCCGTATACGGCACGCCAATTCCTCAAGTCTGTGGAGAAATATGATATTGCATGCATAGAACAGCCACTACCGCGAGGTGCCCTAGCTGAACTAGCCGCATTGCGATCCTCATCCTCAATTCCCTTAATGGCCGACGAATCTATCGTGACAATCCAAGACGCTCGGGAACTGGCGGAGAATAACGCCGTTGACTATTTCAATCTGCGCATCTCCAAATGTGGAGGATTGCACAACACGGTAGCCATTGCAGAGCTTGCGGGGTCAGCCGGTATCGGCATCCAGCTGGGATGTCAAGTAGGCGAAACGGCAATCCTCTCTGCCGCTGGCCGCCACATTGCCGCATACCTACAAGACCTTCGATTCGTTGAAGGGTCGTACAGTACGCATCTGCTGGTAGAAGACATCTCCGAGGAAGATATTGTGTTTGGTCCAGCAGGAAGAGCGCCCAACCTCGCCGGCGCAGGTCTTGGCATCACCGTCCGTGAAGATGTCCTCGCTAAGTATGCCGAGAATACAACCCTCGTCAATTAGGAATACTTGTATGGGAATACTATTGAAAGCAGCTACTTTGATCAAAGGAGCTTTGCTCGAACGCTCTTTCGACCGTTCAACAAGGAATCCGCAGGCAACGCAGACCATCCTGCTGAATGATATCATGAGGAGCAACCAAGAAACTCTTTACGGTAAAGAGTACAGGTTTTCACAGATAACCAATCCTGACATATTTGCCAGAACGGTTTCTATTAACTCCTTCTCCAATCTGTCTCCATACGTGGAGAGAATGAAACGGGGCGAAAGAAACATACTGACACATGATCAACCCGTGTTTTTCAGTTTGACCAGTGGAACCACCGACAAGCCCAAGTATTTGCCGATTACAAAAAAGGGGATGTCCCTGACAGCCAGTACATCACACCAATGGCTATATCGTGCCCTCAGAGATCATCCATCATTTCTAAACTACTCAATCATTTGCATATCTGGCGCTTCTATTGAGGGCCATACGGAATCGGGTATTCCATATGGCAGCGCCTCTGGCATGATGTATAGATCTTTGCCACATGTGCTTCATCGGTCATTTGCCTTGCCATTCGTTCTGTCTGAAATCAAGGATTATGATTTGCGTTATTATGTGATAGCGCGCATTGCTGTCCTACCAACCAGATAATGATATAGAGCAAGCCTCCTGAATCTGGTAACACTTCGAATATGGTTTTTAAATAAACTATTGATTGGAGTGTTACTGATGAAAAGGAAGAAAGCAAAGACCAAAG
>JBAQUG010000407.1:0-10081 GCA_049297395.1 Victivallales bacterium
CGATACGATGCGCCTCCCTTATGATTGCCTCCTGTCTTTCAGTTTCCTGTCTGACCTGTGCTTCATAATCCTGCTGCGGGGGATAATATTGCTGCTGCTGTTGATAGGCCTGCTGGGTCTGCTGAGGCTGTTGCTGGTAGCCCTCCTGAGTCTTCTGGAAAGACTGTACGGTCCTATGCTGCTGCGCCGGGGGGCGTTGAGCGGACTGCTGCATGGGTCTTTGCTGCTGTTGCTGTACCGGTCTCTGGGTTTGGGATGGCGGCGGCGGCGGCCTGGAAGCCTGCGGTGGCATCTGCTGCGTGATCTTCTGTGCGCCTTTTGTAATGAATTTCAATGCGGTGCCCGCAGGCTTCGGTTTCTGCGCGACTTCCTGCTGCTGTGGCGCCGCTGCGGGTTTCTGGAACGAGACCTGCTGCGTTGCCTTTTGCATCCCCTGCTGGGGAGAAGGTGTTTTCTGGGCCGGGGCCGGTGCCTGAACCTGTGAGGAGGCCTGCACCTGCGTTTTCGTCTTGGTCATTGTGAATGTCTTTTTCCTTGGATCCTTGGCTGTACTCCCCTGGACGGCATGGACAGGAGCCTGCTGTACGGGAGGATTCTGATGCTGAGGTTCAGGCTGCTCGTAATCTTCCTGCTGCTCCTGATCCGGCCATTCCTGCGGCTGCTGGTAGTGTGGTGGAGCAAGTGGCGGTGGCGGTGTCTGCTGTTTATGCTGGGCATAAGGAATTCCAGCATCCTTCTTGCCGAGGGTGATCGGGGAGAATCCTCCGGTCGAGGAAGTTGATGCGAGCATTCCACCGAACCCAATGTTTACGGCCTTTGCGACTTTGACAGTCCTTTTCGGCTGGCTGGGTTCGTTCATGAACTCTCCGCGAGGAACCTTTATCGTCGGTTCTTCACCTTCGAAGATATCGGATTGTGGAACTGGTGCGCTGAGGGGAACCATCATTCCGCCACAGTTAGGGCATTCAATCTGGTTCACCAGTTCGTCAAGTTCACCGACGGCCTGACATGCGGTACATTTATATTCAAACGGCATATGGTAATGGAATCATCCTTAAATTTTACTGATCATTATTTTGCATTCAAAACCATTAATATCAACCGGAATTCCTGTTTGTGCAAGTGGACTTTGCTCAAGTTTTAACGCCAATGTCTCATTCCTTATATAATCACTGAAGTTTTCAACGGCGGAAGCAAGTTCGGAACCTCCGGATAATAAGATGTTTATCCGGTCGGAAACCTCGAATCCGGATTCCTTGCGCATGTTCTGAAGCCTGCTGACCAGCTCCCTGGCCAGCCCTTCCTCCCTGAGTGCAAGATCAATGACTGTGTCAAGCGCCACTGTTATTTCGCCTTCGGTCGCGACCATCAGCCCGCTTTTCTCAACGCGCTGTATCGAGACATCGTTCTGGGACAGTTCGTATTCGGCTCCTGAAGATATTTTGAGCCTGATTGGTTCTCCTGCGAGGAGGCCCTTGATGGATGCGTTGTCGAATGCTCCTATGGCTGCGGCAACTTCTTTCATGTCTTTTCCCACGCGGGAACCAAGTGATTTGAAATTAGCCTTTGCTGTCCAGGTGACAAGCTCTGTTTCATCCGAACGGAATTGAACTTCCTTCACATTCAGTTCTTCTGAGATGATGTCGCAGGTTTCTGAAAGCATTTCCCTGATTGCGCCCGAATGGGTTGCGATAATGACTTTGCGGAGCGGTTGGCGGACACGGATGACATGCTGGGTTCGCAGATGCCGTCCGAGAGACACGGCGGTCATTGTGTGCTCCATCTGCTTCTCAAGCCTTTCGTCCCTCCGGAACTTCTCAGGCACAGGATAATCGCAGAGGTGGACGGATTCCGGCATGTCAGGCGATTTCAGATTCCTGTAGATCTCATCGGTTATGAACGGTATGAAAGGAGCGGCTGTCTTGCAGAAGGTCAGCAGCACGTAGTGAAGCGTCCTGTAGGCGTCGTCCTTGTCGCCGTCGTTCTGGCTTTTCCAGAACCTCCTCCTGCTTCTCCTTATATACCAGTTTGTGAGATCATCGATGAATTTCTCAAAGCGGTTGGCCGCCTGCTGCAGATGGTAGCGATCCATTGAATCGGCGATCTCCTCGACCATTTCAGAAAGGGAGGAGAGTATCCAGCGGTCAAGCGGATGCTGTGGATTTTCGGGGGCTGCCGGCTTTGCAGGCGGAACCCATTTGTCAAGATTCGCATAAGTCACAAAGAAACTGTAGGAGTTCCAGAGGGGGATCATGACTCCGCGCAGGATGTCCTTGATTCCCGGTTCGGAAAAACGCAGGTCCTCCCCCCTGACTACCGAGGATCCGAGCAGGAACAGACGCAGCGAATCGGCCCCGTAGTTTTCGATGATGCTGCCGGGGGCCGGATAATTCTTCTTGCGTTTGGACATCTTCTGTCCGTCTTCGGCCAGGACAAGGCCGTTCACGACGACATTCTTGAAAGCAGACTTGTCGAAAAGAGCTGCGCTCAGGACTATGAGCGTATAGAACCATCCCCTGGTCTGATCGAGTCCCTCGGCGATGAAGTTGGCCGGGAAGTTCGCTTCGAAATGCTGTTTGTTCTCAAAAGGATAATGCTGCTGCGCATAGGGCATGGAACCGCTTTCGAACCAGCAGTCGAGGACTTCAGGGATCCTGACAAGCTCCCCGCCGCCCTTTGATGAGGCGATTCTGATGTTGTCCACATAATGCTTGTGGATGTCCGGTATCTTCTGTCCGGAAAGCTTCTCAAGTTCGGCAACGGAGCCGACGCAGATGATTTCTCCGGTCTTTGTGTTCCTCCAGATCGGGAGAGGGCAGCCCCAGTAGCGGTTCCGGCTGATCGCCCAGTCGCGTGCATTCTCCAGCCATTTGCCGAACCTGCCGTCGCGGATGTGCGACGGCACCCAGTTGATCCCGCTGTTGGCCCTGAGCATCTTTTCCTTGATGGGATCTATTTTCAGGAACCATGTCGATATGCTGCGGTATATGAGCGGGCTGTCGTCGCGCCAGCAGTGCGGGTAGCTGTGGACGATGGTTCCGCGGTGTACAAGCTTCCCTTCCGCCTTCAGTCTTCTTATGATATCCTTGTCAGTCTCCTTGACATAGCGTCCGGAATAATCGGGGACTTCTCCTGTGAAACGGCATTCCTCGTCGATAGGGCATACTTCAGGTATCCCGAATTTCTTTCCTGCGGCAGCATCGTCTTCGCCGAATCCCGGAGCAATATGTACAATTCCAGTACCGTCTTCCGTGCTGACAAATTCAGCATTGACTATCCTGAAGGCGCCATCCTTCTCCAACTTGGAAAAATATGGGAACAGTGGCACGTATTTTTTTCCTGCAAGAGAGGAGCCCTTGAATTTTTCAACGATCTGATAGTCTTCCGGTTTCCTATAGCAGGAGCTCAGTCTGGCTTCGGCAAGGACATAGAAGGCCTCCCCGTCCTTTACTTTCACATAATCAATATCTGCTCCTGCAGCCAATGCCATGTTTGAAGGAAGAGTCCAGGGAGTTGTCGTCCATGCAAGATAGAACAATCCGCTGTCGGCGGCATCCTGGAAGCGAATGATGATTGCGGGATCCTCGACATCCTCGTAGCCCTGGTTCGCCTCGAAGTTTGAAAGAGGCGTGGAGCATCTGGGGCAGTATGGGAGGATCTTGTAGCCTTCGTAGATGAGCCCTTGTTCCCACAGCTGTTTCACAACCCACCAGATCGACTCCATGTAGTTGCGGTCCATCGTCTTGTAGCCGCGCTTGAAGTCGACCCAGCGACCCATCCTGGTGACGGTAGTCTCCCATTCGGCCGTGTATCTGAGGACGATGCTGCGGCATGCTTCGTTGAACTTGTCGATCCCGTATTTTTCAATTTCATGTTTTCCGGCGAGGCCGAGCTCCTTCTCCATTTCATATTCAACGGGAAGTCCATGGCAGTCCCAGCCGAAGACGCGGTCGACGAATTTCCCCTTCATCGTCTGGTATCGTGGTACAACATCCTTGATGGTTCCAGCTAGAAGATGTCCGTAGTGGGGCAGGCCGGTTGCGAAAGGAGGGCCGTCATAAAAGACGAATTCCTCTCCGCCTTTCCTGCTGGACATCGATTTTTCAAAAATCCCCTCTTCCTTCCAGAACTCGAGTATTTTTTTTTCCATATCAGGGAAGTTGACCTGATTATTAACGGGTTTGAACATTCTGAGCGTTTCCTTTCATCGCATCGTTGCTAGGCATTGATTTCGTTGGCGGCCACAGTGATGGCTTCAATCAGTTCCGCAGGCGTCTGGTATCTCCTTGCCGGATCCTTGTCCATCATCTTAATTATGAGCTGTTCCACCTGTGGGGAGAGGTCGGGACGGAGTGTCTTGGGATTCGGTACGGGTTCATTAAGGGCCTTCATCAGGACGTTCACGGATGTCTCGCCTTCAAATGCTGGTTTTCCAACAACCATGTGGTACAATGTGGCTCCAAGGCTGTAGATATCGGCCCTTATATCGACATTCCTGAAATCCCTTATCTGCTCCGGGCTCATGTATGCCGGGGAACCAAGGATCTCGTGGGCTTCAGTAAACGTCGCTTCAGTCTTCATCTCCTTGGCAAGCCCCAGATCGGCCAGCTTGACCAGGCCGTCCTTCGACAGCATTATGTTGTCCGGTTTGATGTCGCGGTGTACTATGTCGAACTGTGAAGCTATGCTCATGGCATTTGCCGCGGCAAGGATGATCTTCAGGCTTTCCTTCTCATCCATCGCGCCGTAGGTCCTGATGATGTCGCCGACAGTTCCGCCATCCATGTATTCCAGGGCGATATAGTAGAATCCCCTTGTGTCGTCGCGGCCGGCATCCATGACGGGGACGACGTTCGGATGCTTGATCTTTGCTACGTATTTCGCTTCCCTGAGGAATCTTCTTGCCGCCTCGGAATCTTCAGGGCCGAGCATTTTGGACGAGACAAGCTTCAATGCGACAGGTGTGTCGAGTATGGTGTGTGTTGCAAGGTACACGGCGCACATCCCGCCCTGTCCGATCTTCTTGATGATCCGGTTGTTTCCGATAATGTCGCCTTCCCTCAGGTTGTATGCGTCCTTCTTCATGGGGGTGGCTGAGATTCCCGCCTCCTTGAAACTTATGGTCTTGGTCTCAAGTGGATTTGACTTGGCCTTGTCGGAAGGCGCGGAATATTTCTCCTCCCTGCAGGTCTTTATCTTGGCGTAGGGAAACCTTATGGTGTTGGAACGTCCGCCCTCTATGACTTCGAGAATGACGAAGTCAGGCATTGCATTTGAAATCTTCGAAACCTCGACAACCCTCCCGTCGGCGAGTTCGAGTATGAATGGTCCGAGCGGGTTTCCGGCTTCGTCGGAGGCTATTCTTGCGAAATACTGCTGGTTCATGGCCGGAGCGAGCTCGGGTGAAGTATCGGACATGGCATTCTCGTATTCATATTTGAGATGTGATTCCGGAACTTCGCCGGTTGAAGAGCCTTCTTCGCCGGTTACCTCTTCTTCTGCGGCTTTTTCCTCAAGCGTCCTGGCGGGTTTCCTGGCGAGCTTGACGAACATGTAGACTGGATACGCCCAGGGGATGAGCAGTCCGAGGAAGAAGTGGAGCAGTCTGTTTTTTCCGCTTATTTCAGCGAGCGTCGCCGCGGCGAAAGGGCTTCCAAGGATGAATGCGAGGAAGATCGATGTGAATACGATATGCCCCCATTCCGGACTCAGGCCGGCCTGTACTGCACTGTCGAAGATATTTTGAATAAAGCAGAAGAAAAGCCTTAGTAATTCAAAAAACTTGTCCGTAAAAAAATTTACATAGTTCATATTAAGGATTCCGGAATTAAAATGGGAATTGGGCTAATATAACCAATGGCGGCGATTTTTCGAGACAAAAAACAAAGTTTTTCAAGGATAAGATTCAGGCAACCTTCATTTCCGTGGATGCACGTCTATTACACGCAGATATCTTGGCTCCTTCACCAGGAAGAGACCCCATATGAATGAAGCCGCGCTTAATATGAGGCAGATGACGAAGACGGTCCTGAGTCCGAAGCTTTCGGCGCAGAGCCCCGCCAGGAAAGGAGCCGATATCAGGGGAATCGACATTATCAGGTTTCCTACCGTCAGATGGGCGATCCTGAATTCGTGCGGACAGCTCTCAAGCAGCATGTTCGTATGGGATATGAAGGCGCTGCTTGCGCATATTCCGGTGCAGAAATAAACGGCGGCGCAGTATGCCTGTCCGCTTCCTGCCAGCAGGATCGCAAGGGTTATGACCTGCATGGCCGTTCCGACAACGATTCCGATCCTGTGCCCGTGCTTGTCCCCGAACCGTCCAAGTAGCAGGTTCGAGATTGCAGCACCCAGCGTCATGGCTGCCCCGCATGTGACAATCGCCGAGTTGCTGAGGGAGCCGCCCTCTGCGGATTTGAAGAAGATCGCGATGAACGGAATTATGCAGAATCCCAATGATGCCAGGATCCTGCAGACAAGGAACGACTTGAAGTTGGCGTCTTTCAGGCTTTCACGGAAACTGTAGAGGATATCGCCGGGAGTGATGCGTCTGGATTGAGCGGATTCCTGCCGGTCCACGGGATCATCCACGAAAAAGAATGTCAGGATTGACAAGGATGCGAAAACTCCGGCGGCAAGATAGAGGATGGCGTAGGCGGCATGCCCCTCGACAGCCTTGATTATAAGTCCGGCTGCAAGACCGCCGATCGTGCCAAGCAAGGCGGATGCGAAGAAGGCGAGCCCCATGAGCGTCCCCCTTATCTTCTCCTCGAACAGATGCGCGAGCCAGTCCATCCAGACACCTGCGATTATGCCAATCGATCCCATGAAACAGGCATAGGATAGGAGCAATGCCCACTTGAGGAAGGATGCCGAGAAGCTGTCTTTGAAAACAATAAGTCCGCCGCTTATGAACAGGAACGGGATCATCGCGGCAAGATGCCATATGATGAGATTCCTTTTCCTGTTCTTCAGCGAGGAGAAGAAATACATCCCGAGGATCTGTGGCAATACTATGAGACCGGCTTCAATTGCTCCGATGGAGCCAATCACCCTGTCGCTGGCCCCAAGTTCCCTGAGCAGCACCGCAAGTACCGTCGAGGACGCTATCAGGGACGAGTTGAACCCCCAGAACGCTTCACCGGAAATGAATATTACTGCATTCTTTGTCGTTGTGCGGTTCCCGAACATCCTACCTCCTCCCCTGATTTTGCCCAACATTAATTATGATTATATTAATTTCAAGGGATTAAGGAGTCGTAAAGAAATAAATATGACATTTGGCGGAAAATACAGGTGTTTGCATTCGAGTCGCGAGCCCCGCGCGTATGGTCATGACGTAAGGGGTGTGGATTATCACTGAAAATGAATTATAGTCAGTCTTGTAGTTTTATGATGGGTCAAATAATCAGGAACAAGGTGGTTATGAGGATGATGTCAAGCCGGTTGAATATATTTGCACTGACGGGAATGCTGTCGTTCCTCCTCCTGTCCTCCTGTTCCGCCAGGAAGGATCTTCCGGATGTCGAGAGGGCAAAGGAACTGAGGCGGACGGTCAGGGACTGCCGTGCGGAAATGTCTGCCGAATCCAGTAAAATCCCGCTCGTGGAAGCCACGGACAAGAAGAACCGGGCTTTGAAGGCGGCGCGCGAACTTCGCAGGCTCGCTGGAAAATCCAAGCAGAGGGAGGTTAAGGGAATCCTCAGGGGCCTGGACGACGACCTCAACGCCATCAATGATGTCGCACACCTCGCGGTCTGCAGGCAGAAGCTCAACGACAAGATCCGTGGATTCACGCTTTCCTCCTACCGGTCCGGCCGGGAGATTATGGTTTCGACGGTCTTCAAGACATTGAAAATAGCGGCTCTCGCGGCTGCGGAGATGCCTGTCGAGGAGACAGCTCATGGCAAGGAAAGTTTTTCGAAGTCGGTTGACGATGTCGCCTGTATTGCCGGGAGAATAGCTGGATTTCTTTCTGGGAACAGTTATTCAGAAGACAGGCAGGGCAGGGAGAGGCTTGCCGCAGATCTTGGTTCCATGGCCGCCAATCCTCCTCCGGAATTCAACCTCGTCCTGTCGCTGGTCTACCTGGTTTCATCCCAGAACGATCTTGCATTATACGAAATCGAGAACTGCGATGTCGAATCGTTCCAGGATACTAACTATCTCGGCGTAACTGACAAGCTGATGGCCTATCACATATTAAGAGGATGGATACTCCATTCCTTCGGCTGGGAACCTCTCGCCGCCGGCGAGTTTGCAGCCTTGGAGAAAATGATGGCTGATGAGAATGAAATGACTCCGACCTCCGATATTGCCAGGCGAAACCGGACTCTTTCATTCGGGCATCTGTTTCTCGCATTCCATTACGGATACGAGGAAAGGGATTTGATGAAAACGGACCAGAACCTCTCCTGGCTTATAAGGCTTAATCCCGATTCGGAACTAGTAGTCTATCTTACTGGACAGAAACTCGGCGCCGATGGGGTTTTGGGAAATGTCGACAGCAGCATGGAGAAGGCTTACGCAGGCACTGAAGACGAACCAATCATCAAGCTGTTCGCCGAGCGCGTACGGGCTATACGCGACAGTGCCCGGACTTCGCCGCCGCCGGCTATGATGACCGATCCGAAATTCCTCTTCAGACTTTCGTTCACGCTGGCAAAGACAATCGCGAACAGCCCGCAGGTGTCTGGGAAAATGCACAATCTGCTTGCTTATGCCAGGGATTCCTGGAGGACAAAAAAGCCTGTTGAAAACCAGACGGCTCTTCCAGTCGAGATGGAAATTAAGGAAGATGCTCATGACATGAATTAGAAAACTGCTTTGCATATGGAGAAAGTTGTTGCAGGAATAAATCTTGTTGGAGTTCACGGCTTTAGCGTGTCTTTGTATTGCGCAATGCCTCCGGAAGCCTAAATCGAATTTTATCATGGAGAAAGATATGTCAGCATCATTAGATGTCTATTTTGGAACGTATGACAAGCCAGGCCTTTCCGAAGGGATTTATCATGCCGTACTTGATTTGAAGACAGGAAGCCTTTCCAGCCCTGAACTTGCGGCTCCGGCTTCAAATCCCACATTCCTGGAGATACATCCGAATTCCAGGTTCCTCTATTCCGTGACAGAGCGTGATCCGGGGGCGGTGAGCGCCTTCGCGATCAATCATGTCACTAAAAAACTCAAGCTGGTCAACTCGTCCAGTTCATGCGGGAAAGGTCCCTGTCATCTTAGTGTTTCAGCTAATGGCGGGATTTTGCTGGTCGCGAATTATGGCAGCGGCAGTGTTGCTTCAATCCCGATAAAAAAGGATGGTTCCCTGGCAGAGCCGGCAAGTTGCATTCAACATGCAGGCTCAAGCGTAAACCCCCGTCGCCAGATGGAGCCGCATGCGCACAGCATCAATTTCAGTCCGGACAACCGTTTTGCGTACGTCGCAGATCTGGGAATAGACAAGATAATGATCTATAGGATTGATCCCGAATCCAGCAGGCTCGTCAAGAATGATCCTTCCGAGATAAAAATAAAACCTGGTGCGGGCCCCCGCCATTTTACTTTCAGCCCAAATGGAAAGTTCGCCTATCTTATCAATGAACTTGATGGAACAATAGTAGTTTTTGTCCACGATCCGAAAAATGGAAACATCTCTGAAATCCAGACAATATCAACCCTCCCGGAAGGTTTTTCAGGAACGAGCATTTGTGCCGAAGTAAAAGTCCATCCCAACGGGAAGTTCCTTTACGGATCCAACCGCGGACACGATTCCATTGCCATCTATAAAATCAATCCTGAAAAGGGGACGCTGACGCTGCTCGGATTCCAGAATTCCGGAATCAAGAATCCCAGGAACTTCAATATCGATCCGACCGGCCAGTTCTGTGTTGTCGCCAATCAGGACTCCGACTCTGTCTTGGTTTTCCACATCAATCAGGAAACAGGATTGCTGGAACCCACCAGGCATGTGATAAAAATCGGCAAGCCAGTATGCGTCCGCTTCCTGAAATAATTATCAGCACAGATTAAGGCAGCCATTAAGATTGTTTTTCGTTTTTACGTCAGGCGCTCCGGCCTGACTTTGGAC